>VEPF01000264.1:0-321 GCA_012027055.1 Gemmatimonadota bacterium
GGCCTGGAGACCGCGCTGTACAAGGTGCTGGCGCGCACCCCGGCCGCCCGCTGGCGGACGGCCGCTGATTTCGCGGCGGCGCTGGCGCACCCCGCCCTGGTGGCCGCGCCGGGCGCGGGAACCAGCTCGACGCGCCAGCTGGCGCTGGCCGTGGTCCGCCGGCTGCCGTGGTGGGGCAAGCTGGCGGCCGGCGTGGCGACGGTGGCCGTCGTGGGGCTGGTGGGGGTTCTGCTCCTCAGGCCCAAGCCCCTCAACATCACCGTCTCCGCCGGCACGCGGCTGGCGGCGCAGCCGATCCAGAGGTAGCGCGGCGACTGCTGC
>VEPF01000264.1:331-2818 GCA_012027055.1 Gemmatimonadota bacterium
CTCAACATCACCGTCTCCGCCGGCACGCCGGTGACGAGCGATCCCGGCGTGGAGTGCGAGCCCGCCATCTCGCCCGACGGACAGGAAGTGGCGTACGTGGCGGGTTCGCTCGGGCAGCCGCGCCTGTTCGTGCGGAGCACGGCCAACGTGGCGGGCGCGGCGGCGGTCCGCCTGGGCGACACCGTGCCGGGCAGCGAGTGGCTGCCGGCGTGGACACCGGACGGCGAGCGCGTGCGGTTCCTGACCTGCCGCGGTGCTCTCGGCGACGGCTGCTTTTACGCGGATGTCGGCCGGATGGGCGGCCCGGTGCAGGCGCTGCCCGTGGCCGCCGCGGAAGCATCCTGCAACTACTGCAGCAATCCGAGCTGGTCGCCGGACGGCACCCGAATGGTGCTCACCCGCAACGACACGCTCTTCGTCTCCGCTCTGGCCGACAGCATCCCACGCCCCATCGTGGTGGACAAGAACTGGATAGGGGGCACGGGCCCACACTCCTTCGCCTGGTCGCCCGACGGGAAGCGGATCGCCTACGTGTCGAAGAACCTGCCGGCGCGCTTCGGCCACAACGTGGACTGGTCGGCCATCATGATCGTGGCTGCCGAGGGAGGGGAGCCGTACTTCGTCTCCGGGGATGGCCTCCTCAACGTCAGCCCGGCGTGGCTTGACGGCAGCCATCTGTTGTTCGTGTCCGACCGCGGCGGGTCGCGCGCCGTGTGGCTGGTCGAGGTGGGCGCGAAGGGGCCGCGGGGCGAGCCGAAGCAGGTTCCGGGGATCGCCGACCCGCACTCGATCTCCTACTCGATCAGCACCCGGCGGCTCGCGTTCTCCAAGTTCACCGTCCAGCAGAACATCTGGGAGTACCCGCTCGATCGGCGGGCGCCGATCTCCATCCGGGCCGGCCGTCCCGTGACCACCGGCACGCACGTGATCGAGGAGCACGACGTATCGCCGGACGGGAAGTGGATCGCGTACGACGACGGCTTCCGCGGCGGCATGGACCTCTACAAGGTCCCCGTGGCGGGCGGCGAGGCCGTGTCGCTCGCGACCTTCCCGGGGCGCATGGCGTTCGGGCCGCACTGGTCGCCGGACGGCAGGCAGATCGCGTTCTGGGCCGGCAACGTCGATGGGATCTCGGTGCTGCCGGCCGCGGGAGGCGTGCCGACGGCGCTCATCGAGGCGGGCGGCATCAACTCGGAGCCGGTCTGGTCGCCGGACGGGCTCGCGATCGCCTTCCACTCCACGCAGGCCGGGCGGCCGCAGGTCTGGATCCTGACGCGGGACAGCGCGGGTGGCGCATGGCACCAGGCCCGCCTGCTCGCCGATTCCGCGGGCCGCGGCGTGGCCTGGGCTCGGGATGGCAGCGGTGTGGTCGTCCGCGGTGCGCCCTGGAGGTTCGTGTCGCGGGACGGGAAGGTGCTGTGGACCCGTGAGCCCCCGTCAGCCTCCGGACTGACTTTGACCGGCTTTGCCTTTCGAGGTTCCCGCGATGGCAGGACGTTCTACTCGGCAGGGGTGCATCGGGACGGCCGGCGGGGGGTCTGGGCCATTCCGGTCGCGGGCGGCACACCGCGCCTGGTGGTGGCCTTTGACGACCCTGGCCTCACCAATCTGGGTGGTTATCTCAGCGTCGGCCCGGACCGGCTGTACCTGACCGTGGCCGATTACCAGAGCGACATCTGGGTGGCGAACCTGCGTTACTGATCGCTCGAGGCGGTTTCGGCTTCAGAAGACCAGCTCGAGTCCCAGCCGCAGGTACCGGTTCGACTCCCGGTACCGCTGCGGGCCCCACAGCAGGTTGTAGTAGTCCGTGATCATGTGGCGCTGCTCAGCTACGGTGAACACACCATCACCGTCGCCAAAGCGGCGCTCGGCCTCCAGCACCATGTACTGGTTGATCGGGTTCGTCAGCTCGGACTCTTTCCTGATGTCGAAGTCATCGATGTCGGCGTCGCCATCCCAGGTGGTCAGCGTCAGGTAGTTCGTGATGAACTTCTCGCGATGCCGGGCGTTCTCGGCCGTGCCCGTCTCCAGCCAGACCACGTCCATGTTGCTGAGACCCAGCGGGTTGCGGAAGTCGGCGAACACGCGCGCACCCTTGCCCCGCACCTTGAACCCCTTCACCAGCCGCATGTCGAAGCGCTTTTCGATCGGGGTACGGGAGGAATTGAGCGCCTCGGCCGGCGTGCCGCTGTTGTAGGGCGGCCCGATGCGGCCATACCCTTCGTTCTCCAGACGGGTGTACGGGAGCCCGGAGGCAACTCGCAGGGTGGCAAACAGCGAAAGGCCACCGAGGGTCGCGTGCCCGATCCGGTTCCCCTCCAGATAGTCATCGCCGAACGTGACCGACAGCACGCCCGAGAGCGAGTGCGTCCGGCTCTGGTCCAGTGTCTGCAGCACCTCCGGCGGCTCGGGCGGTTGGCCTGTGAGCAGGCTCAGGTTGCTGTTGCCGCGCATCGGCTTGCCGTAGTAGGTGATAGGGTCCGACCC
>VEPF01000291.1 GCA_012027055.1 Gemmatimonadota bacterium
GCACGGGGAGCGATCGCCCCGAGCAGCAGCAGGAGCGCGAGCGCGGGGCGCAGGACGTTGCGTGTCGTCATCGGTCGGCAGGCGTCTTCGGGATTGCCGGGTGCGGGGAACGCGTCATGATACGCCCGCCCGGCGGGAGCGGTCCAGCGCGGGGCGGCGCGGAGGCCGGAGGACGGGACGTCGCCTAACGCCTGAGCGCCCGCGCGATGGCCCGTTCCGCGAGCGGCGCCATCAGCCGGTAGCCCTGCTCGTTGGGGTGCACGCCATCGGTGGTGAGCTCGGCGCGGAGCCCGTGGCGCTCGTCCGCCATGGCCGACCAGTAGTCCAGGTAGACGACGTCGTGCCCGGCCGCGTACTGCTGCAGCCACTCGTTCAGGGCGACGATCTTCGCCGCCGGCTCCAGGCCCGGCTTCCACGGGTAGTCGTAGGCGGGCAGCACCGAGGAAAGCACCACGCGGATGCCGTTGGCCCGGGCGAGCTCGACCATGGAAGTGAGGTTGCCCGCGATCTTCTCCAGCGTGGCGGGGCCGGTGTTGCCCGCGATGTCGTTGGTGCCCGCCAGGATCACGACCACCGCGGGCCGCAGCTCCAGCACGTCCTGCCGGAAGCGCACCAGCATTTGCGGCGTGGTCTGGCCGCTGATGCCGCGCCCCACGTACGGCCTGCCCGGGAACTGGGCCGGGAAGTACTTCGCCCACGAGTCCGTGATCGAGTTGCCGTAGAAGACGACGCGCTCTTCGCCCGGCCGGGGTGCGCCCAGGGCTGCGTTGGCCTCGCGGTAGCGCGCCAGGTTGGGCCAGTCCGCCAGGCGCTGCTCGGCCGCGGCCAGGCGGCGCGCGAGCTCTGCCGGGCTCGGCGGCGTGGGTTCCTGCGCGGCGAGGGGGGCACGCGGGAACGCAAGCGCGGCGAGCAGGAGGGCGCCGGCCAGGAGGCGTGAGGGCGTCGTCGTCATGGTCGAACCGAAACCGTGCGCTGGATTGGTGCGGGCGCAGGTGCGGCTTGCGCCCGGGGCTATCATGAGGGTATCAATCCCCAGATGTTTACGCACGGATGCTGCAAACCCGACAGCGAGCGCGGCGCGCAGTGATGGAGCAGGCGACGCCCGCGCGCGGCTGGTACGCGTGCTACACCCGCCCGCGTGCCGAGAAGAAGGTGCACGCGCTGTTCGCGGAGCGCGGCGTCGAAAGCTATCTGCCGCTGGTCGGGCGCCTGCACCACTGGCAGGACCGGGACCGGACGGTGCTGCTGCCGCTGTTCGCCAGCTACGTATTCGCGCGGGATGAAACGGTGGGGCGGATCGTGGAGACGCCGGGCGTGCGCGGCGTGGTCCGCTTCGCCGGCCGCCCCGCGCTGATCCCCGATCCCGAGATCCGCAACATCGAGCGTTTCGTGGCCGCGCTGACCGGAACCCGTCACGAGCCTCGCCCGGTGCGGTTCAACATGGGCGAGCGGGTTTGCATCAGCTCCGGGCCGTTCCAGGGCGTCGAGGCCGTGGTGCTCAGGGGCAGAGACCGGCGCCGGGTGGTGGTGGGCCTCGCGGCCATTGGCGCCGGATTCGAGCTGGACGTACCGGCCCGGTCGCTCCGCGCTCTCGAATGAGCTTTTCCCGGGAGTTCCGCAGGACCTATCTTGGCGGTACCCGCGGCAGTTCCGGGCCGGGGCGAGCGACTCCCGGTCCATTCTCGTGCTTCGCCGAACCGGCGGAAGCGCAACGAGTTGCCCGGATCGGTCACGGTTCCCGCGTGTGACTGACGGGCACGAAGTGCGGACAGGACCAAATCCCCGACGGCCACTGTTCCGGATCTTCGACCGGCGCACGACCGTCCTTTCCGAACATGGCAACGCCCCGGGCGAGGAGTCAGCATCGGGCATCGAGTGATCGCCCGAGCCGGACTGCCGCGTGACCGGAGCTGCGCTTTCCAACCCGCAGGAGTCTTCCCGACCCAGGCTGCTCGAGCAGGTGCGGCAAGCGACGCGCGCGCGCCAGTTCAGCCCCCGCACCGAGGAGGCCTACACCGGGTGGGTGCGACGCTATGTGCGCCACCACGGCATGCGCCACCCGCGCGAGCTGGACGGCCTCGCGGTTGCCTCCTTTCTCAGCCACCTGGCCAATGAAGGCAAGGTGAGCGCCGCCACCCAGAGGCAGGCCGCCAGCGCGCTGCTGTTCCTGTATCGCGAGGTGCTCGGGCTGCCGATCGACGTGCCGGACGGCGTGCTACGGCCGAAGCGACCGCGCCGGCTGCCGGTCGTGCTCTCGCGCGGAGAGGTTGCCGCAGTCCTCGGCCAGCTGCGCGGCACCAACCGGTTGATCGCAGCCCTGCTCTACGGATCGGGACTCCGCCTGCTCGAGGGCCTGCAGCTGCGGGTGAAAGACATCCGCGTCGAGCGCCGGGAACTGGAAGTGCGGGCCGGAAAAGGCGGACACTGCAGAATGGCGCCGCTACCGGCAGCACTGGTGCCCGAGCTGGCGCGACACCTGGCGCGGCGGCGCGCGCAGCACGAGCAGGACCTCCGCCACGGCGGCGGTTGGGTCGAGATGCCGGCCGCGCTCGCGCGCAAGATGCCGAACGCTGGCCAGGAGCTGGCCTGGCAATGGGTCTTCCCCGCCGCGCGGCAGCACACCGACACCGCTTCCGGCCAACGCCGCCGACAGCACCTGCACGAGAGCGCCCTGCAACGCGCGATGGTCCAGGCGGTGCGCTGCGCCGGCATTCCCAAGCGCGCCAGCTGCCACACGCTACGCCACTCCTTCGCCACCCACCTGCTGGAAGCCAGCTACGACATCCGCACCGTGCAGGAGCTGCTGGGCC
>VEPF01000082.1 GCA_012027055.1 Gemmatimonadota bacterium
GTGCGGGACAGAAGCCTGCTGGAGTGCGTTCCTGAAACCCACGCGAGGCTCGGGCAGTAAATTAGGCGTGCCCGAACCGCGAGGCCCAGTGCCACCCTCCCCCGGCTCCAGCCCTGCCCGTCGACACCCGACCGGGGCCGTCGGCGGTGTCCCAGCCCCCCGACGGCCCAGCCCGCCGTCGAGGCTCCTGGCGCTTGGCTCCTGGCTCTTGGCTCATCAGCAACCGGCCACCTTTCGCCACCTTCCCGCATCCCCTTGGGCGGACCGATGAACGAGCTCGACTGCATTCGCCTCGCCCAGCAGGGTGACGCGACCGCGATGCGGGACCTGTATCGCCGGTATTCGCCGCGCGTATACGCGGTCGTGCGCCGGCTGGCCGGGGACGATGCGCTCGCGGAGGACTGGGCGCAGGAAGCCTGGGTGCGCGCCTTCCGCGCGTTGCCGCGCTTCCGGGGCGAATCGCGCTTCTCGACGTGGCTGCACCGGGTGGCCGTCAACAGTGCCCTGCACGGCCGGCGCTGGCGGGAACGGCGGACCGGCAACGAGGTGCCGCTGCCGCTGGCGCCGGAGCCGTACACGGCGCCGGACCAGACCGTGCTGCGGCTGAGCATCGAGAAGGCGCTGGACGGTCTGCCCGATGGCATGCGGCAGATCGTGGTGCTGCACGATGTCGAAGGCTACACGCACGAAGAGATCGGACTGGAGTTGGGCATCTCGGCCGGCACATCGAAGAGCCAGCTGTTCAAGGCGAGGGCGAAGCTGCGGCAGGTCCTGCGGCCGCCCTCGGCAGTCATCGGGGAGGAAGCATGTCTCACTTGACGGACGAAACCATCGCGCGCCTGGTCGATGAGGCGCCCACCGCACTGGAGGCCGCCCACCTGTCGGTGTGCGAGCATTGCCGGGATGAGTTGCAGGCCATGCACGCGCAGGTGGCGGAGCTCTCGGGATTGCCCGAGCTGCAGCCGCCCGCGGGCGACTGGGAGCGGCTCGAGCAGAAGCTGGCGGCGGAAGGGCTGATCCGCCGGCGGGCAGTGCCGCGCCCGTGGATCGTTTACGGGCTGCGCGCCGCCGCGGCCATCGCGCTGGTCGCCACCGGGGCGCTGACCGGCCGGCTGGTGCCGGCCCCGGCCGCGCCCGGAGCGCCGCTGGCGGATGCATCGCCCGCCGAGTCCGGCAAGCAGAATCCGGCATCCAGCCGGCCGGAGCGGTCGGGTGCCGCGCCGGCAATCCTGCCGGAGCAGACAGCGCCGACGGGTACTCGGCTGGCCAGTCAACTGACACCGAGCGTGCCGCGCACGGCCGAAGCAGCGCTCCAGCAACTGCGGCTGGCGGAGAGCAACTACCTGGACGCGCTCACCCGCTTCGCGGAGCTGTCGGGCACCACCACCGCGGGTGATCCCGCGGCCCGGCTGGCGGCGCTGGAGGGCATCGTGCTGACCACGCGCGCGGCGCTGGGCAAGGCCCCGACGGATGCGGTCATCAACGGTTATTTCCTGAACGCGGTCGCGCAGCGCGATGCAACCATCCGGCAGATCGGTGCAACCAATACTGCAGAGAGCTGGTTCTGACCGATCTGGAGCAAACGCACATGACTAAGACCCGTTCGCTGTTGATCGCGCTGGCGCTGCTGGGGGCGCTGGCGCCCCGCCTGCACGCGCAGCAGGGCATGATCGTGTTCGACTCGCCGCGACGCGCGTGGCTGGGCTTTTCCTACGAGCGCACCGAGACCGCCCGACCGGGCGAGCGAGTGCTGACCCTGGGTGTCGTTTCCGTGGTGGATGCCTCACCGGCCGCGAAGGCCGGGCTGAAGAAGGGCGACACCATCCTGCGCATCAACAACCTGGGCGCGAGCGAGCAGCTGCTGGCCTCGCTGGGCAGCTCCCTCACGCCGGGCGACACGGTCACCTTCCACATCCGGCGCGACGGGCGAGAGCAGGACCTGCAGCTGGTGGCCACAAAGCCGCCGGCGGATTACGAGAACCGGATGATCATCCGCGTGCGCCCCGACTCCGTGCGCAAACTGGCGCAGATCTTCGAGGACTCGATGCGCCGGAACAAGGACACCACCGTGTTCAAGTACCTGGCGGCCGACTCGGCGCTGCACCTGTACAAGCTCCAGCTCGACTCGCTGCGTCCGCTCACGGACTCCACGTTCCGCGAGTTCCGGCTGCAACTGGATTCCCTGGGACCGGCGATGGCGAAAGCGCGCATCGAGCTGTTCAACAGCCGCGCCGGCATGGACAGCCTGCGCTGGAAGCAGCTGCGCGGCGACAGCATCGCTTTCTTCGGCCCGGACCACGCGGAAACCATGGTCTTCGCCGGACGCGCGCCCGGGGACGTGGCCGTGCGGTCGTATGTCGTCGGCCTGCGCGCGGTCGCGGGCGCCGAGCTGCAGGAGCTGAATCCCGAGCTGGCCCGCTACTTCCGCGTCACGGACGGACTGCTGGTGGTGAACGCCGCCCCCGGCTCGCCGGCGCGCACGGCCGGCCTGCAGGCCGGTGACGTGATCACGGGCGTGGCTGGCACCGGTGTGACCACCATCCTGCAGCTGCGGCGCGCCATCGAGCGGGCCAGGACGAAGACCGTGAAGCTGGAAGTGGTGCGGCAGGGCGCGAAGCAGACCATCGATCTGCCGAAGTAGTCACCCGCAGCCGCGGGAGCAGGAACGCAGCGGGCGCCGGTGGCCGACCGGCGCCCGCGCGCGCGTCCGGCCCGGCCGCGCGCACCCGCACGTTGCGCCGGCCTGCGGCCGGCCGATATTCAGGGTCCATGGCCGCCGATCCCCGCACGCACATCACC
>VEPF01000069.1 GCA_012027055.1 Gemmatimonadota bacterium
CCCCGAGGTGCAGCACGCGGCGAGCGACACGCTGCGCTTCGACCGCTATCACACCGCGGACGTGATGTACGAGTGGCTGCGCCGCTGGGCGGCGCGGTACCCGGACCTGGTGGAGCTTTACGAGGTGGGGCGCAGCTACGAGGGCCGGCCGATCCTGCAGCTCACTCTCACCAATCGCAAGACCGGTCCGGCGGAAGAGAAGCCGGCGGCGTACTTCGAGGGCGGCCGGCACAGCGGGGAAGTGTCCGGCAGCGAGTCGGTGCTGTGGCTGGCGCAGCACCTCATCGAGGGCTACGGTCGCGATTCCGTGGTGACGCGGCTGCTGGATCGCAAGGCGATCTACCTGCGCCCGCAGAACAACCCCGACGGCGGCAGCCTGTACCTGCACACCGCGATCGCGAACCGCAGCACGGTGCGGCCCTACGACAGCGATGGTGACGGCCTCCTGGACGAGGACGAAGCGGAAGACCTGGACGGGGACGGAGTGCTGCGCCAGATCCGCTGGAAGCCGACCATGAAGGGCAGCGACACGCTGCCGCCGAACATGGTGCCCGATCCGCGCGATGCGAGCGGGCGTCTGTTGCGCACGGCGCGGGCGGGCGAGACCGCGATCTACCGCGTGGCGGCGGAAGGGATCGACAACGATGGCGACGGGCGCGTGAACGAGGACGGCATCGGCGGCCTCGACCTGCACCGCAACTACCCGGAGAACTGGCGGCCGATGCCCGGGCAGGACGCCACTCGCCGGGGCTGGACCCAGGGCGGCGCGGGAGAGTTCCCGCTGAGCGAACCGGAGACCCGCGCGGTGGTGCTGTGGCTGCTCGACCACCCCAACGTGTCGGTCGTGAATTCGATGGACACCCGCGTGCCGATGCACCTGCGACCGCCCTCGACGTCGAAGTCCGAGGACCGGATGTATCCCGAGGACCTTCGCTACTACCAGCGGTTCGACACGGTCGGCCAGCGCATCACTGGCTTCCCCTGGGCGGGAGATGTCTACTGGGTGTACGCTACACGGGGCGAGACGGACCCCGCTTCGGGCATGCCGCTCTTCGGCCACGGCCCCGATTTCGGCTACTGGTACTACGGCGCGATCTGGTACGGTGACGAGCTGTGGAACGGCGGCATCTACCGCGATGAGAACGGCGATGGCGAGCGGGACCAGCTGGACGCCCTGATCTGGGATGATCGCGAGAATGGCGGTGAGGGTTTCCTGGAGTGGCGTCCGTTCCAGCACCCGCCCCTGGGCGCGGTCGAAGTGGGCGGCTTCCATCCCAAGTTCTTCTCGCAGAACGGACCACCGCGCGTGCTGGCGCAGGTGGCCGGCGACGAGGCCCGGTTCAACCTGGAGCTGGCGCTCAGTCTGCCGGAGCTGGAGTGGGGAGAAACGCGCGTGCGCCAGGTAGCGGCTGCCGGCGACAGCACCACGTACGAGGTGACGGTCGGCTGGAAGAACACCGGCCGCCTGCCCACGGCGCTGCGGCAGGCGCAGCTCGTGAAGATCGTGCAGGAGGACGCGGTGACACTGACCCTGCCGCGCGAACTCACTTCCGGCGAGCAGCCCCGCGCGCGCATCATTGCAGACGGACCGGCGCCGCGGCGCGGCGAGGGGCGCGGCGAGGGCATGGGCGGACCGGTTGGCGGCGGCCCGTCCGCGGCGGCGGCGCGCAGCCGGACGGTCTCGGGTGGCTGGACGGAGCCGGGGCAGACCAAAACGGTGAAGTTCCGGGTGCGCACGTACGGTGCGTCCGCGCCGGTCACGGCCGAGTTGCGACTGGAATCCACGCGTGGCGGAGTGCTGCGCGGGCAGGTGGCAATTCGCTAGCGAGTCGTCGCAAGGAGGCGGGCGAGAATGCTGATCACGACGACCCCAACAGTCCCGGGGCACGATGTCATCGAGGCATTGGGGATGGTGAGCGGCGAGGCGATTCTGGGTGCCAACATCTTCAAGGACCTGTTCGCGGGGATCCGTGACATCGTGGGCGGGCGCAGTGCGGCCTACGAAGGGGAGCTCCGCCGGGCCAAGGAGATAGCGTTGCAGGAGATGGAGAACGAGGCAGCGGCGCTGGGTGCGAACGCGATCGTGGGTGTGGACCTGGATTACGAGACCCTGCAGGTGGGCCAGGGAGGCGGCATGCTGATGGTCAGTGCCAACGGCACCGCGGTGCGGTACCAGTGAGACGCAGGACGGCAGCCCCCGATCCCTTCCGCGTGCGCTGCCACCACAGCGAGCGGTGGCTGCAGCTGAGCCCACGCGAGCAGTTCGACGCGCTGGGGGATGACGATCTCGTGCACGTCGATGTCATGACGCTCGACGAGGAGCGCGCGCCTTACAAGCTGTGCGAGCTGGTGGTGGCGCGCGGCGACCTGCTGCGCGCGATCGCCGCGTACGGCGATCCGCCGCCGCCCCGTCCCCGCCGGGTCCCGCCGGCGAGCGACCCGGCGGAAGCGGTCGGCTGAGGCCGATCGGATCGGCGTCACATGACGATCGGCAGGGCCGGCCGGCGGCCCGTGGCGGGCGGGCCGGCGCGCACCATCGCCCCGGAGGCGTGCAGGTGGCAATACCAGGAGAACTGATCCCCCTGGCCGGTATCGCGGTGGCCGCGATCGCCGTGATTGGCCGGGTCATCGTGCAGCCCATCGTGCAGGCGCTGGTGAAGCTCAACGAACCCCGCCGGGTCGAGCCCGCGGCGACGGCCGGGCTCGAGCAGCGCCTGAGCGCGCTGGAAGAACAGCAGCTACGGCTGGAGCGCTCGCTCGAGCGGGTACTCCAGGATCGCGACTTCTACCTGCAGCTG
>VEPF01000017.1:0-13637 GCA_012027055.1 Gemmatimonadota bacterium
ACCTCCGGGCGGGGGCGGAGCGCGCGCGCCTGCGGCTACTCGGCGGAGCGCGGGGAAGCCGGCACCCCGATCGGCATCCTCACGGGCGTGCGCGCGCTGCTCACCGGGCTCGGCAGCTTCCTCTACTTCGTCCGGCGCAGTCCGGTGATGAGCGCGATCTCGGTGCTGCTGAGCTTCCTGTTCGCGCTGGTGTTCCTGATCCGCGCGTTCGCAGGCGATTCCGGGGACGCGCTGATCTGGAGCCTGGATGGGCTCTTCCTGCTCGAGAGCGTGCTGGTGCTCGCCGCCCTGCGCTCCCGGTGGGCCCCGGCCTGGACACCGGCGGCGGCGGGTCTGCTCGTGGGGTTCATGCCGGTGCTCATAGCCGCCACGGTGGTGGGGCCGCTCGGGTATGGTGGCTCCGCGCTGGCGTGGCCCCTCGATGCCTGGCTCCTCGGGGTGACGGCACTGCTGCTGCACCTGCGCCGGACCGGTGCGGTCGTCCGGCCGATCGGACTGGCGCTGTGCGTGCTGATCGCGATCCCGCTCGCCTTCCACACGACGCTCAACGCCGCGCGCGCGACGCCCGAGGCCGCGGCCGTGGTGGTCGCAGGCATCGGCGCGCTGGCACTGGCCTTCGCGCTGCCCCGCGGCGAGCGCGAGACGCTGCTGGCGGGAGCCGCGACGCTGGTCGTGGCTGCGTGGTACTACGCCGTGGAGCGGGGTGAGGCCATGAGCGCGTTCCTGGCGCTCGGCTTCACGGCAGCCATCCTGTTCTGGGTCGCCACGCGCGTGGGGCGGGGCCGCCCGTCCGACCGCGCCTGAGGAACGGGCCGGCTCCCGCCGCGGAGGCGGCGGGAGCCGGGTCGGATCAGACGTCGAAGTAGAGGAACACCTCGTAGGGGTGCGGCCGGGCCGCCACCGCCTTCACCTCGCGCTCCCGCTTGGCGCGGATCCAGCGCTCGATCAGCCCTTCGCTGAAGACCCCGCCCTGGAGCAGGAACTGGTGATCGGCCTCGAGCGCGGCGAGCGCGTCATCGAGGGAAGTCGGCAGCAGCCTGATGGCGCCCAGGCGGTCGGGCGAGGCCGAGAACACGTCCTCATCGAACGGACCGTAGCCCTGCTCGGAGGGATCGATGCGGCGCAGCACGCCGTCGATGCCGGCCATGAGCTGCGCGGCCATGGCCAGGTACATGTTGCAGGTGCCGTCCGGGGGCCGGAACTCGATGCGGACCGTGTCGGCGGTCGTCGCATACTTCGGAATGCGCACGGCGGCGCTGCGGTTCGCGAGCGAGTAGAAGCTGTGCACGGGCGCCTCGAAACCCGGCACCAGCCGGCGGTACGAGTTGGTGCTCGGGTTGGTGAGGCCGAGGAGCGCGGGGGCGTGACGCAGCAGCCCGCCGATGTACCAGCGTCCCACGTCGCCGAGGAGCCCGTACCCATCCGGATCGAAGAACAGGTTGCGCCCGGCGCGGAAGAGGTGCTGGTGGAAGTGCATGCCGCTGCCGGCCTCGCCATACAGCGGCTTGGGCATGAAGGTGGCCGTCTGGCCGTGCCGGAAGGCGGTCTGCTTGCACACGTACTTGACCAGCATGCCCATGTCCGCGGCCGCGACCAGTCCGGCCAGCGGGATCTCCAGCTCGACCTGCCCCGGCCCGCCCACCTCGTGGTGATGGTACTTCACGGGCACGCCCATCTGCTCGAGGAACAGTGAGATCTCCGCGCGCAGGTTGAAGAGCCGATCGGTCGGGCCGATGGCGTGATAACCGCCATGCAGCGGGATCACGTGGGCGTGTCCGCCCTCGGATGCCGACCACTCCGCTTCCGAAGACTCGACCCGATACGATGCCCGGTTGACGCTGTTCTCGAACGTGGCCGAGTCGAACACGTAGAACTCGAACTCGGGTCCCCAGCGGCTCTCGTCGGCCACGCCGCTCTCGCGCAGATAGTGCTCCGCGCGCGTCGTGATGATGCGCGGGTCGTACGGATTCGGGATGTGAGTGTCGGCCTCCACGGATGCACAGATGAAGCTGAGCGTGGGCACGTCCCAGAACGGGTCCATGATGCCCGTGGCGAGTTCCGGCACCAGCGCCATGTCCCCGGCCGCGACGGGCCTGAAGCCCACGGCCGAGCCATCGAACCCGATCCCTTCGGTGACCACCCGCTCCGTGAACTGCGCGGCCGGGATGGTCACGTGACGCCAGCGACCCCACAGATCCACGAACTTGAGGTCCACCATCCGGACCCCATGGTCGGCCATGTGCCGGCCGACCTCGGCGAAGGTGCGGAACATGATCGTTCTCCTCAGGAACCCGGGCGCGAACCCGGGTGGAAGCGACAGGCAACTGCCGCGGGAAGGATGCCTGGCGGCGGCATGCGGCGCTGACGGGTTTTGCATGATCCGCGGTCAGGCCGCGCCCTACACGGCGGGCGCGGCTCAGGCCCGCGGCAGCCAGACGCTGGCCAGCTGCAGCAGCTGCAGCCGGCTGAGCGGCGGCCATTGCTCCAGTGCCGTGGCCGCGGGGGCGCCTCCGAACAGCTCCCGGACCAACTCGCTCTCGCTCAGGGCAGCCTGCGCGCGCGCGGCAAGGGCCGGGTTTTCTAGCAGCTCCCGCCAGTCCGCAGCCACCCGGCGGCGCACCTGCAGATCGCCCTTGGGCAGGCCCGGCGCACCGCCCGCGAGCGCGTAGCGCGGCACGAGCAGCAGGTTGCGGAGATTGCTGTAGTAGGGGAACCGGTCCTCGGTGTCGGGCACCAGGCGCGCGGCCGCGAAGAGCGGCTGCAGCGCGCGCTGGAAGAGGCGGCGGTGGCGCTTCCAGGGGAGCGGCACGCCGGCGGCGACGTCCAGCACCGCCGTCGCGTGGAAGGCCTCGTGGCTGCGGAACAGGCGGCGGTGGCGATCGAAGGCGCCCGCGTGCCCGGTCATGGAAGACGGCCACAGTTGCAGCCACTCGGCAGCGGAACGTGGACGCAGGGCGCGCAGTTGGTCGCAACGGGCCTGACGCCGTTCGTCCACCTGGCGGAGCAGTTCCTCGCCGAGCGAGTGCAGGCGGGGCGTGTGGAACGGCCGGCCACGCCGGCGGGGCTCGGAGGTGGCTTCGAGCAGCGCCGCGCCCGAGCAGCCGCCCAGCACCATGGAGAGCGAGTCGAGGCCGAGGCTGGCGTGCAGGCCCGGGCCGCGCACGTCCACGAAGAGGTGCTGGCTGCCGACCAGCGATACCACCTTCTCGAAGCTGGACGCGTAGCGCTCGAGCGGGAGCGGGCGCTGCTGCAGGGGAGCGCCGTACGCGGCCGCGGCCGCCCGCGCGATCCTGCCCTCCCGGCTTTCCGGCTCCAGATAGCTGAAGGCCTGGACGTTCGTGCCCGAGGGCAGCGCGGCGAGTACGGCGCGCGAGTCTTCGCCGCCGCTCAGCAGCAGGCCCACCCGGTCGCTGCCCGCGCACGCTGCCTTCACCGAATCCTGCAGGGCCTGCCGCAGGGCATCGGCCGCCGCGCGCAGCGACGCGAACCGGCGCTCCTCGCGCGGCTGCCAGTACGGCTGCGGCGCGGGCGTGGGACCCTGGAGGGGGAAGACGTGCACGCAGCCGGGCGCGAGCTGTTCCACGCCCCGATAGGCCGTGTACGGGAATGTGCAGCTCCGGTTGCCGACCAGGTCGGCGATCGAGACCAGGTCCGGCTGGGTATGGCCGGCAGCGTGGGCGACCGCGTCCGCGTGCGTGCCCAGGACCAGCCGGCCCGCGCCGTCCAGCGCGCGGAAGACGGGGATGAACCCGAACCGGTCAGTGATCACGCGCAGCTCGCCGGTGCCGGGATCCAGGCGCAGCACCAGGAACGCGCCGTCCAGGACATCGCCCGGGGAGAAATCGGGTGCGGCGAGCGCGGCATGCAGGCGCCCCCGCCGGGTGCCGATCACCACCGGTGCCGCGGGCAGCCCGGACAGCCGCACCACCGGACTGCCGAGCACCACGGTGGTATGGCCGCGCTCGCTCAGGTACGCATGCTGCTCGTGGTCCGGGAGCTTGGTGGTGAGCGAGCCCCAGGGGCCCGACCACTCGGTCAGCTCGGCGCGCGGCAGTCCCGGGAAGCGCCGCAGCACGGCACCCAGCTCTCCTGCACGCCGGGAGCGGGCGGTGTAGATGATGTCACTCACGTTGGGTCCCCCAGGGAGAACGGGGAGGACGCTCGGCCGGTCATGGTCGAACTATGCGTTCCGCGCGCCGGGGAAACCAGCCCGGCGTTGAGCGCCCACCCGACTTCCGCCATCTTTCGCCCGGCGGGGCGAAAACCTGGCAAGGAGCGGCGAATTGGCGCGCATCGTGTCCGCAGTGCAGTGGCTGGCCATAGGCATTTACGTGATCCTTTGGCTGCCGGTCATCACCATCGTGTTCCTGGTGACCGCGCCATTCGATCCCGGCCGCTACCATGCCGGGTTCTGGTTCCGCCGGGCGGGGGCGTTCACGGTGGCGTTCATACCGCAATGGCGGTTCCGCACTTCGGGCGTGCGCATCCGCGATCCCAGGCGGCCGTACGTGGTGGTGGCCAACCACGAGTCGTACGCGGACATCTTCCTGATCAGCCAGCTGCGCTGGGAGATGAAGTGGCTGAGCAAGGACGGCATCTTCCGCATTCCGGTCATGGGCTGGATGATGCGCATGGCCGGGGACATCGAGGTGTACCGCGGCAACGCGGCGAGCCGCGCGCAGTCGCTGGCGGCGATCCGCCGCCGCCTGGACCAGAAGGTATCGGTGATGGTCATGCCCGAGGGCACGCGCTCGCGCAGCGGCGAGCTGCTGCCCTTCCAGAGCGGTGCCTTCCGCGCGGCCATCGAGAAGCAGGTGCCGGTGCTGCCGATCGCGGTGGCCGGCACGCGCGGGTGCATGCAGCCCGGCACGCTGCGCTTCACGCCGGCGCGCGCGGAGGCCCGGGTGCTGCCGCCCATCGAGACGGCGGGCATGACGCTGGCCGATGTGGATGAGCTGAAGGAGCGGGTGCGCGCGTTGATCGCGGCGACGCGCGCGGAACTGCAGCGGGAGCTGGGCCGGGCGTGAACGTCCTGAACATCAGCGGCCTCTGGAAGGGCTACGGCGGCCGCAGCCTGTTCGAGGGCGTGTCCGCCAACATCGGGGACGGCGAGAAGATCGGCTTCATCGGCGTGAACGGCTCGGGCAAGTCCACGCTGTTCCGGATCGCGGCCGGGCTGGAGAGCCAGGATGCGGGGGAGGTGGCGCTGCGCCGGGGCGCTTGCGTCCGGTACCTGGCGCAGGAACCCGAGTTCAGTCCCGGCCAGAGCATCCGCGCGGCCGCCGCGGAAGGCCGGCCGGACCGGCTGCAGGCCCTGGCCGAATACGATGTCATCGCCCGCCGGCTCGCGGTCGCTTCCCCCGATCACGACCGCCTGCTGCACCGGCAGGCGGAGCTGGCCGCGACCATCGAGCGGCTGGGTGGCTGGGACTGGATGCATCGGGTGGAAGCGATGCTGACCCGGCTGGGAGTGAGCGGCTGGGATCGGCCGGTGGCCGGGCTGAGCGGCGGCGAGGCGAAGCGGGTGGCGCTGGCGCGGACCCTGCTCGCGGAACCCGACCTGCTGCTGCTCGACGAGCCCACCAACCATCTGGACGCGGACACCGTGCTCTGGCTCGAGGAGTACCTGATCGAGTTCCGGGGCGCGCTCATGCTGGTCACCCACGACCGCTACTTCCTGGACCGGGTGGTGGACCGGATCGTGGAAGTCGCGCGCGGCGAGCTGACGCCGTATCCGGGCGGCTACACGGAATACCTGGAAGCGCAGGCGGAGCGCGCGGAGCGGCAGGCGCTGCTGGATGCCCGCCGGCGCAAGTTGATCGCGCAGGAGCTGGAGTGGGCGAAGCGCTCGCCGCCGGCCCGCACGGGGAAGCAGCGGGCGCGCAGCAAGCGCGCGCAGGCCCTGGCGGAGGAGAGCCGGGCGTGCCGCGCCCGGCAGACGCGGGAGCTGGTGCTGCAGACCGCGAGCGCCGGCCGGCTGGGCCGCACGGTGCTCGAGCTGGAAGGCGTGAGCAAGTCGTTCGGCGAGCGGGTCCTGATCCGCGATCTCAGCACGCGGCTGCGCGCGGGCGAGCGGGTGGGCAGCATCGGGCCGAATGGCGCCGGTAAGACCACGCTGGTGCGGATGATCATGGGCGAGGTGCCGGCGGACCGCGGGGCGATCCGGATCGGCGGCAACTCGCGCCTGGCCTGCTTCGATCAGCCGACGCCTGCGGGCCGGGGCGCGCTGTCGCCGGAGCAGTCGGTGTACGATGCGGTCGGCGGCAAGGACTGGGTCGAGGTCGGGGGACGTCGCCTGCACCTGCGGACGTACCTAGAGGACTTCCTCTTCCCGGTGGCGCAGCAGCAGCAGCTCGTGTCCAGCCTCTCGGGCGGGGAGCGCAACCGGCTGGCGCTCGCGAAGCTGTTCCTGCAGCCGGCCAACATCCTGGTCCTGGACGAGCCCACCAACGACCTGGACATCGTCACGCTGCAGGTGCTCGAGGCCGCGCTGGCGGACTACCGCGGGTGCGTGCTGATGGTGACCCACGACCGCTTCTTCCTCGACAAGATCGCAACCGCGCTGCTGGTGTTCGAGGGCGACGGCGTGGTGCACCGCCACGAGGGTGGTTTCGAGCTGTACCGGGTGCTGCGCGAGCGCCGGGATGCGGAGCAGGCTGCGGCGGAGCAGGAGGTGGCCCGCCGGCGACCCGCGAAGCCGCCCGCGGCGCGGCCGGCACCGGAGGTGGGTGCCGCCCGCAAGCTCACGTGGAAGGAGCAGCGCGAGCGGGAAGGCATGGAGCAGCTGATCGTCGCGGCGGAAGCGGAGCGCGAGCGGCTGGCCGCCCGGTTGCTGGACCCGGGCTTGTACCAGGACCGGGCGGAGGCGGCGAGGGCGAGCGCCGACTTCGAGGCCGCGGAGGCAGCCGTGGAAGCGCTCTACGCCCGCTGGGCGGAGCTGGAGGAGCGGGCCGCCTCGTCCTGAGCTGGCGCGCGCCGGCTGCCTGTATGCTACGCGCGGCTGACGCTGGCCTTCCCGCCCGAGATGTCGGCCACGCCCGCCTCGCACCGCTCGCCCGCGGCGAGCGGCACGGCGGCGCGGCAGTGCACAGCCTCCGCGAAAGTCTCCTCGAGCACTTCCGCCCCGACCTGCTCGAGCAGCCGGCGCAGCCGGGCGACGTCCGCGTATCCGACCGCCACCTGCAGCGTGACGCGGGCGACCTTGCGCACGGTCGCCAGCTCGGCGAGCGCATGCTGCACGGCGCCGCCGTAGGCCCGGACCAGTCCTCCGGTGCCCAGCTTCGTGCCGCCGAAGTAGCGCGTCACCACCGCCACGATCTCGCCCACCCCCGAGTGCAGCAGCACGTCGAGCATGGGCCGGCCCGCGGTCCCGTGCGGTTCGCCGGCGTCGCTCATGCCGATGCTGGCAGTGCTGCCGGGCGGTCCGGTCACGTATGCCCAGCAGTTGTGGGTCGCGTCCGGGAACTCCGCGCGCACCGCATCCAGGAAGGCGCGCGCCGCGGGCGGGTCCGGCGCGTGCCCCAGGGACGCGATGAAGCGGCTGCCCAGGATCACGTCCTCGGTGCGGACGCTCGCGGCCGGGATGGCGTAGCCTTCGGACCCGGTCACGGCCGCCTGCGTCTCACGAGCCGAGCGCCGCCACCGCGGCCGCCACCCGGACGAGCAGCGGCGGGGCCTGGCTCCCGGCCTGCTGCAGCTCGGTCTCCGTTTCTGCCAGCGTGCGCTGCTGCTCCGCGGTCGGCGGGAAGTGCGCGCTGCCGAGCGCCGCGGCCAGGCCGTTCAGCCGGGTGGTGATGGGCGCATCGGCGGCGGCCGCGCCTTCCCCGCCGCCCGGCCCGCGCCGGGGCGCGCGCAGCCGATCCTGCAGCGCCGCCAGCTCGGCGCGGACCGCGCGGGCACCGGCCACCGCGGCCGCGGCGCTGTCCCGGCCCTGCAGGGCCCGCGTGATGCCGGCCTGGGCCGAATCGAGCTGCTCGAGCACCCCGGCGGCCTTCCGCTGCGCCAGGTACACACGCATGCGCACGGCGTGGAGCGAGCGCAGCTCGGCCTCGGGGACCGCGACCAGCGGATCGCGACGGACCACCAGCTCGACCGGGGCCGTGCCCGCCGGCACGCCCGGGCCGGAGAGGGTCACCGTGTACCGGCCCGGCCACACGTACGGGCCGGTGGCGGCGCCGAATCGCGGTCCATCTTCCTCGTCTGCCTGCGCGCGCGCGGCGGCGGGTGCGGGCGTCGGGGCCGCGTAGCGGAGGTCCCACGACAGGCGGTGCAACCCCGGCCGGGCCGGGACGGTCAGGGTGCGGACCGGGGCGCCGGCGGAGTCCGCGATCTGCAGCGTGAAGGCGCCGGTGGTGGCGGCGGGCAGGAGCACGGCGACACTCGCGCCGGCCGGCAGGTTGGCGCCGCGGTAGTTCCGGTCACCCGGAATGGTGCTGCCGGTGTGCTGGTTCCGGATCAGGGCGGGCCGGGGCGCGAACAACACGGGCGCAGCGGCGCGCGCGGGCAACCGTTCCAGGGCCGCGATGTCATCCAGGATGTAGATGCCGCGGCCATGGGTGGCCACCACCAGATCGTTCTCGCGCGGTTGGATCACCAGGTCGTGCACGGGCGCGGGCGCGATCCCCTGCCGCAGCTGCGTCCAGCTCTCGCCGCCGTTGCGGCTGACGTACACGCCGTATTCGGTTCCGGCAAACAGCAGCTCAGGGTTACGGGGGTGCTCGCGGATGACGTACACCGGTCCGTCCGCCGGCAGGTTGCCCGCGATCGAGCGGAAGCTCCGGCCGTAGTCGGTGCTCTTCAGCAGGTAAGGCCGGAAGTCGTTGCTGCGATGCCCGTCCAGGGCCACGTAGACGGTGCCTTCCTGGTGGCCGGATGCCAGCACGCGGCTCACGTAGGTGAGGCCCGGCACGCCCGGGAACTGCGCGCTCCGGGTCCAGGTGGTGCCACCGTCGCGCGTGACCTGGACCAGTCCGTCATCGGTGCCCACGTAGAGCAGGTCCCGGCGGAGCGGCGATTCCGCGATGGTGGTGATGTTGCCGAACTCGGCCGTGCCCTCGTGGCGGCCGAAGCCGCCCGGGCCGGTCAACCCCATGATGGGCAGGCTGTCACGGTCGAGCGCGCGGGTGAGATCGCCGCCCAGCTGCTGCCAGGAGTCGCCCCGGTCCGGGCTGCGGTACAGCACGCTCGCGCCGAAGTAGAGCGTGTTGTGGTCGTGCGCCGAGATCAGCAGGGGGGCGCTCCAGTTCCAGCGGAGGGCCTGCCCGGGCGCGGCCACCGGCCGGATCGACTTGCGCTCCTCGGTGGCATAGTCGAAGCGACTGAGCGCGCCGTTCTGCGATTCGACGTAGACCACGTTCGGGTCGGTGGGGTCGATGGCCGCATAGAAGCCATCGCCGCCGCCTGCGCGCACCCAGTCGGCATTGGTGATGCCGGCGCGGGCGCGATTCCTGACCGGCCCGCCCCAGCTGCCGTTGTCCTGCAGCCCGCCGTACACGAAGTAGTCCGGCTCGCGGTTGTCCACCGCGATTGCGTAGAAGGTGGACACCGGCAGGTTCAGCGCGAAGTCCCAGGTGCTGCCGCGGTCCTCGGACATGTAGAACCCGCCATCGTTCCCCAGCAGCAGGTGGTCGGGATCCCCGGGATCGATGAGCAGCGCGTGGTGGTCGGCGTGGGTCTGGCCCGCGATGGCGCGGAAGGTCTTCCCGCCGTCATCCGACACGCTCAGCGACACTCCCAGGTGGTAGACCCGCTCCGGGTCCCGCGGATCGACCCGCACCTGGCCGAAGAACCACGGGATGGACTGCAGCGGGTTGGTCCGGCGCCAGGTGGCTCCCGCATCATCGGAGCGGTAGATGCCGCTGCTGTCGCCGGCGGCGCTGATGGTGGCGTAGAGCGTGCCCGGCGCGGCGGGCGCGACCGCGATGCCGATGCGTCCCACCGCCGCGTGCGGCAGCCCCTGCGTCAGCTCCGTCCAGCTCTCGCCCGCGTCCGTGCTCTTCCAGATGCCGCTCTCGGGCCCGCCCGCCACGAAGCTGTACGCGCGCCGGTCCCGCTGGTACGTGGCCGCGTACACGATGTCCGGGTTGGACGGATCGAGCGCGATGTCGGTCACGCCCGTGTACGGCCCCGCCTTCAGCGTGTTCCGCCAGGTGCGGCCGCCATCGACGGTCTTGAAGAAGCCCCGCTCCCCGCCCGCCGCCCACAGCGGGCCCATGGCGGCCACGTACACTTCATCGGGCCGCTGCGGGTGCACCACGATGCGCGCGATGTGCTGGCTTTGCGCCAGGCCGGCGGGCGTCCAGGTCGCGCCCGCGTCCGCGGAGCGGTACATGCCCGCGCCCCAGGACGAGCTGCGCAGGTTGTTGGACTCGCCGGTGCCGACGTAGATGACGCGGTCGTCCGCGGGCGCCACCGCGACCGCGCCGATGGACGAGTACTTCACCGCGTCGAAGCTGGGCGTCCAGGTGACGCCGCCGTTCGTGCTCTTCCACACGCCGCCGGCCGCTGCCGCCACGTACATCACCTTGCCCCAGCGCTCGCCGGTCCGGGAGGTGGCGGGCACCGCGATGTCGCTGATGCGCCCGCTCATGACGGCCGGCCCGATGGCGCGGAAGCGCAGGTCCGCCAGCAGCAGCGAGTCCGGCAGGCCGGCCACGAGGGAGCTGGCAGCCGGGTCCGGCGCGGGGCGGCGGGTCTGGGCGTGGCCGGCCGAGGCGGCAACGAGCAGAGTGGCCGCCAGGGCGGCGGCGAAGCGGAGCGTTCTCACGTGCGTATCCGTGGCTGAGGAGAATGGCGGGGGCGGCCGGCCGCCCCCGCGCACCGAACGTCATCAGGGATCGAATCGAAGCCTGCTGGCCGGCGGGGTCAGGAGCTGGGCCCCGGCATGCGTGATGACCATGATGTCCTCGCAGCGCACCCCGAACTTGCCCATCTGGTAGATCCCGGGCTCATCGCTGAACGACATCCCGGGCTGCAGTTCGACGGTGCTTCCCCTGACCAGGTACGGCCACTCGTGCCCTTCCAGCCCGATGCCGTGCCCGACGCGGTGCGTGAACCGCTCGTAGCCGCTGCCGTAGCCGGCCCGGGCCACGAAGCCGCGCGCGGCGGCATCGACCGCGCCGGCCGGCGCGCCGGGACGGGCGGCCGCGAGCGCCGCCGCCTGCGCGCCCCGCACCACCTCGAACACCCGCTCCGCTTCGGCGGGGGCGGCCCCGAGCGAGATGGTGCGCGTGATGTCGGATCGGTAGCCGTGGACCGACAGGCCGCCGTCCACCAGCACGATGTCACCGGCCGCCAGCGGCTTTGCGTTGGGCGCCCCGTGCGGGTATGCCGAGGACTCGCCGAAGAGCACGAGCGCGCCGCCGGAGAATCCGAGCTGCGTCATCGCCGCGCTGATTACCCGCCCCAGCTCCGCCTGCGTCTGCCCCGGCTCGAGCGTCCGGAAGGCCGCAGCGTACGCCTGCAGGGTGACCTCGTTGGCGAAGCGCATGATCTCGATCTCGTGGCCGCTCTTGATGCCGCGCGTCCCTTCCACGACGGCCGCGCCGCTCACGATCTCGTACGCCGCGCCCGCGGCCCCCGCGAGGCCGGTGAACACGAACACCCGCGCGCTCGGATCCACCGCCACGCGGCCGCGCGGCGCGCCCGCGGCGGCCAGGCTCTCGAGGACCAGCGCGAAGGGGCTCTCGTCCTCCTGCCACACCCGGATCGCGAACCGGTCCCGCACCTCGAGCTGCGCGCGTCCCGCCTCGAACGCGGGCGCGATGACGATGCCCTCGCCGCGCTGGGGCAGCAGCAGCCCGAACAGGCGCTCGCTCCGCCCCCACGCGATGCCCGCGAAATAGTCCAGCGTGGGACCGGGCTCGACCAGCATGCCGGCCACGCCCCGCTCCACCATGAGCCGCTGCGCGGCCGCCCGCCGCTCGGTCCGTTCGGCTTCACTGATCGGCGCGGGGGCTCCCCGGGGCACGAGCGCGCGGAGCGGGGCCGGCAAGTCGGCGGGCGCCGGTGCGACCTCCGCACCGGCCGCACCGGGCGCGAGCGTCAGCACGCCGGCGGCCGCCGCGCCGCCCGCGAGGAATCGCCGTCGATCCCTGCAGTGGGCACCTGGGGATCCGGGGGGGCAACGGTCTGATTGTGGATTGCGGCCGCGGCCTGCGCCAGTGCCGCTCGGGATCGAACGGCAGCGTCCCGGCCGCGACTCTGCGCCCGCGCGCCGGCTTGCGCAACGCGCGCCGAGGGCCAACATCCCTGTCATGAACCACCGAACCGTGATCCCGGCCATCCTGCTGGTGCTGCTGCCCATCGCGGCCGGCGCGCAGCAGACCCCCGTGGTGCGCGCGATCGTGCCGCCCAGGAATCCGCTGCCGCCCGAGGCGGCCACTCGTGACTCGACGCATTTCTCGTTCATCGTGTACGGCGACACGCGCGGCCGTCGTGACGGCCAGGAAGTGCAGTACGAGCACTGGCTGATCGTGGATGACATGCTGCGCACGATCGCGGCCCGGGCCGGCCGGCCCGACGCCGTGCGCTTCGTGCTGCAGACGGGCGATGCGGTGGTGAACGGACGCGATCCGTCGCAGTGGAACGAGAGCTTCACCGACCTGGTCAACCGGCTGACGGGGGAGGCGGGGCTGCCGTATTTCATCGCGCCCGGCAATCACGACGTCACCGGCTCGCGCGACCTCGCCTCGCCACAGCGCCAGCTCGGGCTGGCCAACTTCATGCACGTGACCGGCAACCTCGCGCCCGGGGACGCCGCGCGCGAGCTGCCCGGCTACCCCAGCCTCGCCTTCGGGTACGGCAACACCTTCGTGCTCGCGCTCGACTCCAACATCGCGGATGACTCGGTCCAGTTGGCCTGGGCCAGCCGGCAGCTCGCGGGCATCGACCACGAACGCTTCCGGCACATCGTCGCCTTCTTTCACAATCCGCCCTTCTCCTCCGGTCCGCACGGCGGCATCACGGTCGAGCCGGCCACCGCGATCGTGCGGGAGAAGTGGCTGCCGCTGTTCCGGCAGCACGGCGTGACGCTGATCTTCACCGGCCACGAGCACTTCTTCGAGCACTGGACGGAGCGCTGGCGCGATGCGGCCGGGCAGTGGCAGCGCATGGACCAGTTCGTGACCGGCGGCGGCGGCGCGCCGCTGTACCGCTACCAGGGGGAACCGGACCTGCGCCCGTACCTGGCGGCCGGCCGCGCGGACTCGGTACGGCGCGAGCACGTGGTGCGCCCCGGCCCCGACCCGGGAGACAACCCGTACCACTACCTGTTGGTCACCGTGGCCGGGGCGGAAGTGTCCGTGGAGGTCTTTTCGGTGGACTGGGGCCGCGGCTGGCAGCCGTACCGCAGCGCGCGCATCAGGCTGGAACGGCCCGCCCCGTAGCGGGCTCACGGGAAGCATAGCGAGGCACCATGGAACGCAGGCAGCTCGGCGGTCAGGGACTGACGGTTTCGGCGCTCGGTCTCGGCTGCATGGGGATGAGCGACTTCTACGGGCCGCGTGACGAGCGGGAGTCGCTGGCCACCATGGCCCGGGCGCTCGAGCTGGGCATCGACTTCTTCGATACCGCCGATGCGTACGGACCGCACGAGAACGAGCGGCTGGTCGGGCGGGCGCAGCGCGCGCAGCGCGCAC
>VEPF01000017.1:13678-15472 GCA_012027055.1 Gemmatimonadota bacterium
TTCCAGCCTGATGCGCGCGCTGCGCGCGCAGCGCGACCGCGTGGTCATCGCCACCAAGTTCGGCAACGTACGCGGTCCGGACGGCGCGTTCATCGGCATCCGCGGCGATCCCGCATACGTGCGTCAGGCCTGCGACGCGTCGCTCCTGCGGCTGGGCGTGGACCACATCGACCTGTACTACCAGCACCGGGTGGATCCGCAGGTGCCGATCGAAGAGACGGTCGGCGCCATGGGCGAACTGGTGACGGCCGGCAAGGTGCGCTTTCTCGGGCTCAGCGAAGCCGCGCCCGAGACCATCCGCCGCGCGCATGCCGTGCACCCGATCGCGGCCCTGCAGACCGAGTACTCGCTCTGGTCGCGGGACGTGGAAGCCGACGACGTGCTGGCCACGACGCGCACGCTCGGGATCGGGTTCGTCGCCTACTCACCGCTCGGCCGCGGCTTCCTGGCGGGCCGCTTCCGGAAGCCCGATGACCTGGACCCGGATGACTGGCGGCAGAAGCACCCGCGCTTCACGGGTGATAACTTCCACCGGAATCTGGAGCTGGTGCGGGAGCTCGAGACCATGGCCGGGACGAGAGGCGTGAAGGCCGCGCAGCTCGCGCTCGCCTGGGTGCTGCAGCAGGGCCGCGACATCGTGCCCATCCCGGGCACGAAGCGCGTGGGCTACCTCGAGGAGAACGTGGCCGCTGCCGACCTCGAGCTGAGCGAGGCCGAGCTGCACCGGCTGGATGAGATCCTGCCGCCCGGCGCCGCCGCGGGGCCGCGCTACGGCGAGGCGGCCAAGCGCGGCGTGCGGCGCAGAGCCGGACTCAGCGGGGGATGCCCGGCGGCAGCGAGGTACCGACCTCGCAGGCCGGCGGCGGCGCGGCCGGCTCGACGTCCTTCGCCTGCTGCAGCGCCTGGTAGATCCGCACGTTCAGCATGGCCCCAGTCAGCCCGGTGTGCTCCTCGGCGACGCGGGGCTCGTCCGCCACGCCCAGCCGGCGCGCCAGCGCCGCGTTGGTCAGATCGCGGTAACCACGGGCCCAGGCCATCGAGGGGATGTCCAGCACGAAGTAGTGGTAGAGCTCCCGCCAGTTGTGCCCGGCGCCGCGCAGCAGGTGGTCCAGGAAGCCGGTATCGAACTGGCTGTTGAAGGCCACCAGCAGCACGGGACGGCCGCCGGCCACGCGGCGGTGGAAGGCGAAGATGCTGTCCACGGCCGCGGCGTGGCCGAGCGCGCCGAGTGCGCGCCAGCGCTCGACCGAGAACCCGTTCACCTGCACGGCCCCGGCGGAGACCCGATCGATGCGATCCGGCATGATGCGCAGGAACAGGCTGTCGAGGATGTTGCCGGCGAGGTCGGTCATCACCAGGCCGAGATCGACCGGCTCGTGATAGCCGGGCACCAGTCCGGTGGTCTCGACATCGAGGTGGGCGAGCAGCCATACCGCGGGGCTGTCGGCAGGGCTGAACGGGACCACCGCCGCGCTGTCCGCGGCGCGCACGTAGCCGGGCGCATTCAGATCGCCTTCGACGGGCGGGGGATTGGGCGCGACCCGGCAGGCGGCGACCGCCAGCAGGAATGCGAGCGACAGGACCCGTGGCATCGTTTTCTCCTCGTCAGGCAGTCGGGCGCCCGAGCGCCCACGCACACCGGAGTGCAGGATGCGCTCGCGACGGGCATGCCGGCAACCGCGCGGGCGCGCGTGGCCGGGTTCGCTGGTCGGGACGGCCCGCGTCATGCTAGCATGCAGGCCGTGAACCGGAATGGCTGGATCGCCGTCCTGATCGTCGGGGCGATGTTCGCCC
>VEPF01000090.1:0-1099 GCA_012027055.1 Gemmatimonadota bacterium
GTCCGGCGCAGGGGCGTGGGCAGCGCGCTCGAGGCGAGTGCTGGCACCATGGTGCGGGCCGTTCCGGTTGGCGACCGGCGCGCTGTCGCTCCCGGGACCGGGAGCGAGCGCACGCCGACGCATGACTGATTTCGTCGCAGGCGACCGGCAGGAAGCGGCCGGGCCAGGCGTTCTTCCAGTGCTGCACTTGAAACTCCGCACGCCGCGCCCGGTTCCATCACCGCGCCCGGCGCCGGGTGGGCCGCGTCGCAGGGCAGCCGGGCTGCGGCCGGGCCCGGGTTGCGGTCATCCGGATCCGGGCACACTTTCCCGGGATTCGTGACCATGCCCAACCGGCCGCAGCCATGAAACGAAGTGCCTAAGCGCGACGACCTCAGGAGCATCCTGATCCTCGGTTCCGGGCCGATCGTGATCGGCCAGGGCTGCGAGTTCGACTATTCCGGTACGCAGGCCGTGCGGGCCCTCAAGGAAGAGGGCTACCGGGTCGTGCTGGTGAACAGCAATCCTGCCACCATCATGACAGACCCGGAACTGGCCGATGCCACCTACATCGAGCCGATCACGGCGGCGTGGGTCGAGCGTATCCTGGAGAAGGAGAAGCCGGACGCACTGCTGCCCACGATGGGCGGACAGACCGCGCTGAACGTCGCGCTCGAGCTGTACGATGCGGGCGTGCTGGCGAGGCACGGCGTGGAGTTGATCGGCGCAGACGCGCGCGCGATCCGCATGGCCGAGGACCGGGAGCAGTTCTCGGCGGCCATGGCCCGGCTCGGGCTGGCGGTGGCGCACGGCGGATTCGCCAAAACCGTGGACCGGGCGCTCGAGATCATCGAGGACATCGGCTACCCGGCCATCATCCGCCCGTCGTTCACGCTCGGCGGCACAGGTGGCGGCATCGCCTACAACATCGAGGAGTACGAGGCCGCGGTGCGGCGCGGCATCGATCTCTCGCCGATCAGCGAGGTATTGATCGACCGCAGTGTGATCGGCTGGAAGGAGTACGAGCTCGAGGTGATGCGCGATGGCGCCGACAACGTCGTGATCGTCTGCTCCATCGAGAACCTCGATCCGATGGGCGTGCACACGGGCGACTCCATCA
>VEPF01000090.1:1169-2786 GCA_012027055.1 Gemmatimonadota bacterium
CTCGGTCCTCGGCGCTGGCATCCAAGGCGACCGGCTTCCCGATCGCGCGCAGCGGCGCCAAGCTGGCAGTGGGGTACCGCCTCGACGAGCTGCCCAACGACATCACCCGCTCCACGCCGGCATCGTTCGAGCCGACGCTCGACTACGTGGTGGTCAAGGTGCCGCGCTTCGCGTTCGAGAAGTTCCCGACCGCGGACCCCACGCTGGGCGTGCAGATGAAGGCGGTGGGCGAAGTGATGGCCATCGGCCGGACCTTCAAGCAGGCGTGGCAGAAGGGACTGCGCGGCCTGGAGAACGACCGGGCCGGCTGGGATGAGGGCGCGCGGCCGCAGGATGATGGGCTGCGCGACGACTCGCCGGAGACCTTGCGCAGCGCGCTGCGCCGCCCGACTGCGGATCGCGCCTACCAGCTCCGGCGGGCCTTCCGCCACGGCATCGGCAGCGCCGAGCTGTACGAGCTGACCGGCATCGATCCCTGGTTCCTGGCGCAGCTGCAGGAGCTGCACGACGCCGAGCAGTGGTATGCGGAGCTGGAGCAGGTGGGGGCGGCCGAGTTGCGGCGCATGAAGCGCCTGGGCTTCGGGGATCGGCAGCTGGCGCGGTTGCGGGGCGAATCCGAACGCGCGATTCGCGAACGGCGCCAAACACTGGGCGTGCGGCCGACGTATCACATGGTGGACACGTGTGCCGGCGAGTTCCCGGCGGCCACGCCATACCTGTACTCGTCCTACGAATCGGAGAGCGAAGCGCCGGCGTCAGACCGGCCGAAGGTCGTGATCCTGGGGAGCGGCCCCAACCGGATCGGCCAGGGGATCGAGTTCGACTACTGCTGCGTGCAGGCCGCGCTCTCCCTCCGCGACGACGGCTTCGAGACCATCATGGTCAATTCCAACCCGGAGACCGTCTCCACCGATTTCGACGTCTCGGACAAGCTCTACTTCGAGCCGCTCACGCTCGAGGATGTGCTGGAGATCGTGCAGCGGGAACGACCCGTCGGCGTGATCGTGCAGCTGGGCGGGCAGACGCCGCTCAAGCTGGCGAAGCCGCTGGCCGAGCTGGGCGTACCCATCCTGGGCACCGATGTGGAGGAGATCGACCGGGCCGAAGACCGCGACCGCTTCGCGGTCCTGTGCCGCGAGATTGGCGCCACGGTGCCTCCCAACGGCATCGCCACCAGCGTGGCGCAGGCGGTGGCGGTAGCCAATACCGTCGGCTACCCGGTGCTGGTGCGCCCTTCGTACGTACTGGGCGGCCGGGCCATGGAGATCGTCTACGATGAGCCCTCGCTGCTCGACTACTTCGAGCGTGCGGTGCGCGCATCGCCGGACCACCCGGTGCTGATCGACCAGTTCCTGGAAGACGCGTTCGAGGCCGACGTGGACTGCATCGCGGATGGCGAGGCGGTGGTGATCGCCGGCGTGATGCAGCACATCGAGGATGCGGGCGTGCACTCGGGCGACTCCGCGTGCGTGTTGCCGCCCTATCTGCTGCGGGACGCGGAAGTGCAGCAGATGCGGGCGCTGAGCCGCCGCTTCGCACGCGAGCTGCGGGTCGTGGGGCTGATGAACGTGCAGTACGCGATCCGCGACGGGGTGGTCTACGTGCTGGAAGTGAATC
>VEPF01000065.1 GCA_012027055.1 Gemmatimonadota bacterium
CTGTACCACGCTGGCACCGTTCTGGAAGCAATGCCAGCCTTTCGGGTCCAGCCGGAGCGCCAACTCGCGCGTCACCCCGAACGCCGGCCGGCCCGAGCAGAGGGCCAGCCGGATGCCGGCGGCCAGGGCCCCCGCCGCCGCGGTCCAGACAGCCGGGTGCACCTCCCCGCCGGAGCCCACCAGCGTGCCGTCCACATCGATGCACACCAGCCCGACGGGGGTGTCCTGCACGCCAGCTCCGTCAACCACCTGCGCCCGGCGCGTCCGTCCGCCCGGTGGCCGCTCCCGCCGGCGCCCCCTTCCCGCGTGCCACGCGATCCCGGAAGGTGAGCACGAAGAAGACCAGGATGGCGGCCGCG
Source organism: Gemmatimonadota bacterium (assembly GCA_012027055.1). Classification (GTDB taxonomy): domain Bacteria; phylum Gemmatimonadota; class Gemmatimonadetes; order Longimicrobiales; family RSA9; genus VEPF01. Next base: position 360 of record VEPF01000065.1, read on the forward strand.
AAGAGCGCCGGGATCCACCAGAAGTTACGCCACTGCGCGAGCGTGAGGGCGGGGGCGGCGCCGAGGAAACGGTTGTAGACGTTGCCCGCCACCTGGGCGCCGATCAGCATGCCCACCCCGTAGGTGACCAGCACCAGCAGGCCCTGCGCCTGCCCGCGCACCGCGGCCGTCGACTTCTTGTCGACGTAGATCTGGCCGGTGACGAAGAAGAAGTCGTAGCACACGCCGTGCAACAGGATGCCGCCCGCGATCATCCAGAAGACCGCGTCCGGCGCGGCCAGGGCGAACAGGATGTAGCGCAGTACCCAGGCGCCCATGCCCACCGCCAGCATCCACTTCACGCCCAGGCGGGCGAAGAAGAAGGGGATGAGCAGCATGAAGACCACTTCCGACATCTGCCCCAGGGTCTGCGTGGCCGCAATGTTCCGCACGCCCGCCGCGCCCAGGAAGATCTGGGTGAAATTGTAGTAGGCGCTGAGCGGGATGCAGATCAGCAGCGAGCTGATGATGAAGATGTAGAACGAGCGGCTGCCCAGCTGTTCCAGGGCATCCAGGCCGGCGATACTGCGCACCGAGACCGCCCGTCCCGCTCCCGGCGGCGGGGTGTGGGGCAGGGTGAAGCTGTAGGCGCCGAGCACGATGCTCACCACCGCGGCGCTGTAGAGCGGCAGCGCGGTCTGCTCCGCCACGCCGGTCACGAAGCGGCTCAGCACGAAGCTGATGAAGAGCCCGGCCACGATCCAGCCGATGGTGCCGAACACGCGGATCAGCGGGAACTGCTTCTCCTGGCTCCTGATGTTGTGGAACGCGAGCGAATTGGCCAGGGCCAGCGTGGGCATGAAGCAGAGGTTGTAGAGCAACAGCAGCAGGATGAAGAGGGTGGGGGTGCCGGAGGCGGACGGCACCGCGAGCAGCACCAGGCCGCCCAGCAGGTGCAGCACGCCCAGGATCTTCTCGGTCGAGAAGTAGCGGTCCGCCACCAGCCCCAGGAAGAACGGCGCGATGATGGCCGCCACCGGATTCACGGTGTAGGGCCAGTGCGTGAGCGTCTCCATCCCCTGCGCGGTCATGTAGACCGCGATGGTGGTGTACCACGCGCCCCAGATGAAGAACTGCAGGAACATCAGCGTGCTGAGCCGCGCGCCCAGGTATCTGTGCATGGGGATTCCCTGCCCGTTCCGAATGTCGGTTGCGATTGCGAGCCGCGGCGCACCGCCCTCCGGGTGGCGTCCGTGGCTCCGCGTCTCTCAGGTGCTCACGTCACTGCCGCGAACCAGCCCGGATCGAACTCCAGGCGCTGCCTCTTCACGATGGCCTCGTTGGCCTTGAGCGCCACGACCGTGGCGTCGTAGCCCTGCTTGTAGCCGGCCGCGGGCGGGAACGGGCCGTTCAGGCAGTTGTCCAGGAACTCCTCGAGCGCGTAGTAGATGGGCGGCTGGGCGTTGGGATCGTCCTTGGTGATGTCCACGCCCTGCGCCGCCAGCTTGGTGGCGTCCGCGACCAGCGCCACGCCCTCCTCGCGGTAGAAGCGGTCCTTGCGGGCGTAGACCTCCCAGCCGAGCATGGGCGCGTCCACCTCGCGGAACATCCAGCCCTTGCTGTCGCGCATCATCACGGTCGCGTCAGCACCGTGGAAGAGCTGGTACTCACCGTCGAAGGAGCTGCCGAGGGTGGCGTGCCAGAGCAGGTGCAGGCCGTCCGGAAACTCGAAGATGGCCTGCACCGTGTCCGGCACCGTGCGGCCATCGCGCCACTGCACCACCTGGCCGGTGCCGCTCACGGCCATCGGCAGCACCTGCAGCAGCCACGCGGCCACATCCAGCTGGTGGATGCCGGCCTCGCCCACGAGTCCGGTCGAAACCGCCGGGTCCAGCCGCCAGTTCAGCTCCCGCTCCCGCGCCGGCGTGGCGGAAGCGCGCCGCCAGCTCTGCTTCTGGTACCATTGCGCGCGCGCCGAAGTGGCATGCCCCATGGCGCCGCTGCGCACGAACACGAAGATGCCGCGGTACTGCGGCTCGGTGCGGTACTTGAGCCCGCACTGGAAGACCTGGTTGCTCGCGGCCTGCGCAGCTGCGGCGATGGCCTGCGCGTCCTCCATGGTGTGCGCGAGCGGCACTTCGCAGTACACGTGCTTCCCCGCCTGCAGCGCTGCTTCCACGATGGCGCGGTGCTGATGCGTGGGCGTGGCGATCAGCACCGCCCTGATGGCGGGATTGGCGAGCACCTCGTGGTAGTCGGCGTGCGTGCTGGCGTCCGGGTTCGAGCGCGCGGCGCGCTGCAGCATCACCGGGAACGTGTCGCAGATCGCGGCCACGTGCGCGTTCGCCAGGCGCCCGAGTGTGGCGGCCAGCTCGCGGCCCCACGCGCCGAAGCCGATGATGCCGCACGCCACCTGCGCCCGCCCGTGCGCGCGCGGCGGGCGG
>VEPF01000476.1 GCA_012027055.1 Gemmatimonadota bacterium
CGGGCCGCCCTGCCCGCCGATCTGGACGTCAGCGTCGTGCACGAGGCCGCTCGCCCGCTCGTCTCGTCGGCCGTCGTGGAGCGGGCCATCGCCGCGGCCGCCCGCGGCCTCGGCGTGGTCGTGGCCGTGCCGGTCACCGACACTATCAAGGAAGTCGCTGCCGACGGCCGCATCGTCGGCACGCCCGACCGCAGCCGGCTCTGGGCCGCGCAGACTCCGCAGGCTTTCCCGGCCGCGCTCCTGCGGGCCGCCTACCAGCGGGCCCTGCAGGAGGGCATCAGCGCCACCGATGATGCGGCCCTGGTAGCGCACTGCGGCGGCACGGTCGTGATCCTCCCGGGGGAGCCCGGCAATCTGAAGATCACCACCGAGGCCGACCTCGCCATCGCCGCCGCCCTGCTGGACCGATGCCGGTCCTTGCCCTGCGCGGTCAGCCCGACGCCGCGCGCTGCGCGCCAGTCGTGCGGGAGCACCTCGCGAACGGCGGTATCATCGCCTACCCGACCGAAACGGTGTACGGCTTCGGGACCGCGCTGCACCACGATGCCCTCGTCGCGCTCGCCCGCCTGAAGGGCAGGGAAGGCACCAGGCCATTCCTGCTGCTCGACGCCGAACCGCTGCGCCTGCCCGGCCTGGAGTGGACGCCCGCGGCGAGCCTGCTGGCCCGGCGCTTCTGGCCGGGACCCCTGAGCCTCGCCCTGCCCGCGACTGAACTGTACCCGCCGCAGGTGCGCTCTCCTGCCGGCACCGTGGCCGTCCGCGACACGCCGCACCCCCCGCTGCGCGCCCTGCTCCGCCGCCTGGCCGAGCCCCTGACTTCCACGAGTGCCAACCTGCCCGGGCAGCCCCCCGCCATCACCATGACGGAGCTGCTCGCAGCCCTCGCGGCGTTGCCCGGCGGCGAGGCCGTGCTGGTCCTGGACGGCGGCTCGCTGCCTGACTCCCCGCCCAGCACGGTGGTAGATTGCTCCGGTACGCAGCCCCGCCTCGTGCGCGCCGGCGCCGTCCCGCTCGCAGAGCTCCGCGCGGCACTTGCAGAACGGGGGTTCACGATCGATGTCGCATGATGCGCACGAGGGCAGTGCCGCCAGCTACAACATCCTGTTCGTCTGCACCGGCAACACCTGCCGCAGCCCCATTGCTGCCGCGGCGGCCGAAGCGGAGCTCGCCCGGCGGGGCTGGCTCCACGTGCGTGTCGCGTCCGCCGGTACCGCTGCCGCCCCCGCTGCGCCCGCCAGCGAGCACGCGGGCGCCGGACTGCGGGAGGTGGGCATCGACATCTCCGGCCACCGCGCCCGGGCCGTCTCGCCGGAGCTGCTCGATTGGGCCGATCTCGCGCTCGGCATGTCCCCGTCCCACCTCGCCACCCTCGCCCAGCTCGGCGCCGCCGGCAAGAGCGTGCTGATCACCGAGTTCCTGGCCGGGGAGGGTGCCGGCCAGAGCGTTGAGGATCCGTTCGGCGGGTCCCTCGATGACTATCGGCGCGTGTACGCCGTGCTCACCGCGGCGGTGGCCGCGCTGCTCGACCGGCTGGAGCCGATCCTGGCTCCCTGACGCCATGGCCACTGTGCTCCCGCCCTCGCTCAGGCGCTACGCCCTGCTCGGTGATCCGGTCGCCCGTTCCCGCTCGCCGCGCATCCACAATGCTGCCTTCGCCGCCACCGGAATCGCCGCCCGGTATGACGCGCTGCGGCTCGAACCGGACCAGGTGGTGGCCCGCCTGCGCGAGCTGGCGGCAGCGGGCGGCGGCGGCAACATCACCGCGCCGTACAAGCAGCTGGCGGTCGCGGCGCTCGATGCTCCCTCTCCCGCAGTGGTGCGGACCGGTGCCGTGAACACCTTCTGGGGCGGGCCGCACGGCGTACACGGCGACAACACGGACGTGGTCGGCTTCCGGGACGCGCTCGCCCACTACCGGTTGATTGTGGCCGGCCGGCCGGTACTCCTGCTCGGCGCCGGCGGAGCCGCCGCCGGCGTGCTGCTGGCACTGCTCCAGGGCGATGCCGAGGTCACGATCGTGAACCGGTCACCGGAGCGGGCGCGCGCGCTGGCCGAGCGCCTGGGTGCGGGCGACCGCGTGCGCCTGGCCGCCGCGGCGCCGGCGGCCGATTTCGCTGCGGTGGTCAATGCGACGTCCCTCGGCATGCGCCCCGCCGACCCGCTCCCGCTGCCCATCGGCGGCCTGCCGGCCGGGGCGGCCGTCGTGGACCTCGTCTATGCTCCCGACGCCACTCCGTGGGTACGCGCGGCGCGGGCCGCCGGCCACCTGGCCTTCGATGGCGGCGAGATGCTGCTCCGGCAGGCTGCCGCCTCGTTCGCGCTGTGGACCGGCCTGCCCGCCCCGCTCGAGGTCATGCGCACCGCGCTGGAGGAACCCGCCTGAGACTCACCTGGCCATGGACCTGCCCCGGGTCCGGGCCGATCCTGGTCCATGAGCCTCCCGTCCGCCCTGCTCGACCTGGTGCTCGCGCCCGCCTGCCTCGGCTGCGATGGTCGCATTGCTGCCGGCGACACGGCCCGCCTGGTCTGTCGCCGCTGCCGCGCCCGCCTGCACCCGCTGCCGCCGCCCTGCTGCCCGCGCTGCGGGGCCCCGCTGCTGGCTACCGGACGCGGCCGCGAGCTCGACTGCGACAACTGCCGGGCCTGGCCACTCGCCCTCGTGTCGGCCCGGTCCGCCTGCCTGCTGGCTGCGCCCGCGGACCGGCTGGTCCACCAGCTCAAGTCCCGCGGCTGGCCTGCGCTCGCGCCGCTCCAGGCCGGCTGGCTGGCCGGGTG
>VEPF01000119.1:0-915 GCA_012027055.1 Gemmatimonadota bacterium
GAACACGCGCTCGGGCCAGCGGATGGAGCTCGCCAGAATCAGGCTGGAGGGCGGCACCGTGGAAGGCACGTGGTCGCGCAGCACCCGGCAAACCACGGGGGGGTTCACCTCGTGGGTCACGCTGAAAGACGAAGTTCGAGTGCCGCTCGACAGCATCGCGGAGGTTGGATTCCGCGAGGTGGACGCGCTCAAGAGTGTGGCATTCACGCTGCTGGGATTGTCTGCCGTGACGGCCGCGGTGGGGCTGGTGGTCCTCGCGACCAAGGAATCGTGTCCGATCGTGTACTCGTTGTCCGGTGATTCCGCCCGGCTGGAAGGGGAGCTCTATAGCGGTGCGGTGCTGCCCTCGCTGGAGCGGCAGGACTATCTCCGGCTCACGCAGCTGACGGAAACCGGCGGCGAGTACCGGATCCGGCTGAGTGACGAAGCCCGCGAAGCCCAGTACACTGACCAGCTGCTGTTGCTCGCGGTGGACCACGCGCCGGGCGCGCTGGTGCTACCGGACGCGGCTGGCGGACTGCACGTCACCGGTAATCCGCTCGAACCAGCCTCTGCCCTCGATGCCACGGGCCGCGACGCCCTGGCGACGATCACGGCCCGCGCCACGCTGGTCTGGGTGTCGGAGCCGTTCGAGCGCGACCCGGAGCGGGACCTGCTGGACGGCCTGGTGCTGCGCTTCGTGCTGCCCGCCGACGTCTCTGGGGCCGATCTGCTGGTGCGGATCCGGAACACCTACTGGGCGGACTACATCCTGGGCCGCTATCTGGGCCTGATGGGTGGGATGATGGACGTGTGGTACAGCAGTGCGGATGCGGCGGCGGGTCCGCGGGCGGAGCGGTTCCTGAGCGAGCAGGGGCTGACGCTGGGCGCGAGCGTGTGGCTGGGAGGCACCTGGACGAATGCCGGCGCCTTCGC
>VEPF01000119.1:925-2252 GCA_012027055.1 Gemmatimonadota bacterium
CCCCCCGGGCCGGTGGGCTGGCAGGACGAGGTGCTGCCGCTCGAGCTGAATGGCAGGGCCGGGGACACGGTGCTGGTGAGGTTGCTCGGCGGTGCCCTGTTCTGGGGCATCGACTACGTGGCCCTGGACCCGGCCGGCACGGTGCCGGCCCGGGTGCAGGTACTCGAGCCCGTGCGGGCGCTGGCCGACGATGGCAGCGATGTGACGGCGCTGCTGCGGGACTCGGACAATGCCTATCAGCTGCTGCCGGACCGGGGCAGTGCGGTGACGATCAGCTACGCGGCGCCGGCGCGGGTGCCGGGGCTGGAGCGGAGCTTCGTGCTGCAGAGCGAGGGCTACTACCTGATCCACCAGAAGCAGACGAGTCCGCCGGACTTCCGGGAGCTCGCGGACGTCCAGCGGGAGGGGTTCCTGCGCTACTCGCTGCGCGAGTTCTGGCGCCTGACCCGCCCCGCCGCCACTCCCGCACCCCAGAGGTAAGCCCATTGGCCCACGAACCCGCGGCCGCACCCGAGGAACCGGCATGAGCGCCTGGCTCGACCACGGGGCGGGCTACTTCCTCAAGTTCGTGACCGCCATGACCCTGCTGTACGGGCTGGCGTTCCTGATCGGGCTTCGGCTGCGCCAGTACCTTTCGCAGGAGCGGGTGGCGAGGGTGTTGGGCCGGAATGGGCCGTTCGGGGGAGTGCTGGCGACGCTCTTCGGGGCCGCGACTCCGTTCTGTTCCTGCACCACGGTGCCCATCTTCGCGGGCATGGTGGAGAGCAACGTACGGCTCAGCCACGCCCTCTCCTTCCTGATCGCCTCGCCCACCGTCAACCCGCCCGCGCTCGCGCTGCTGGTCGCGGTGTTCGGCTGGCGCGCCGCGGCGTGGTACCTCCTGGCGGTGTTCGCGGTGGCGCTCATCGGCGGCAGCATCGTGGGCCAGCGGCGTCTCAGCGGCTACGTCCACGAGGTGTTCCTGCTGGACGAGGAGCCGGCACGGCTGCGATTCGGTGAGCTGCTGCTCGCCTATGCGCGCTTTCTGCGCCGCTTCATCGTCGTCATCCTGATCGCCGGCACCGTGGCTACCGTCCTTCACGGCTGGATTCCCTCGCCGGCCACGCTGGAACTGATCGGACGCGCCGGCTGGTTCGGCGTCCCGGTCGCCGTGGGCCTGGGGGCGCTCGTCTATGCCGACGTCATCCTGTTGATCCCCATCGCCGACAGCCTGCTGCAGGCCGGCGTCTCGGCGGGCAGCGTGGTGGCGTTCACCATGGCCGCCTCCGGCCTCGGCATTCCGGCGCTGCTGCTCCTGTCCAGGGGCGTGTACCGCCGACGTAGGCGG
>VEPF01000119.1:2262-2773 GCA_012027055.1 Gemmatimonadota bacterium
CCGGCTGCTCGCCGCCTACGGCGGCGCGGTGCTGCTGCTGCTGGTCCTGGTGGGATACGTCTTCAACGCGGTGACCTGAGATGCCCGAGCTGAACCTGCTCGTCGCGGCGCTGCTCAAGCCGCTGGCAGCGATCCTGGCCGCGGCTGCCCTGGTCACTCTGTGGCGCAGCCGCGGCGGGCTGGCAGCTGGTCCGCTCAGCGCCGCGCTAGCGCTTTTCCTGGCGGGGGAGCTGTTCTGCGGAGTGGATGTCTACGTCCTCCAGCGTACCACGCGCTTTGACGATGCCGCGCACTAACTGCTGATGAGCCTGGCCGCGGGTGGCGGCATAGTGGGGCTCTATCGCCACGCGCGGTACCACGTGCCCTGCTGGAACCACCGGTGTCCCCGTTTCGGCAGCTGCCAGGCGCCGCCCCCGGACTGCCTGGACCACGACCGCACCGGCCGGCTGCCAGTGTTCCTGGTCGCGGCGGTGGCCCTGGCCGCGCTGGTGCCGATGACGGCGGCCTGGAC
>VEPF01000246.1 GCA_012027055.1 Gemmatimonadota bacterium
CGCTCGAACAGCCAGGGATTGCGCGGCATGTTGCTGCCGGGCGAGGTCGTCCGCGGGTCCCGCAGGTGCTCGTAGTGCCACGCATCCGGGTACTTGCCGCCCACCCGCATCAGGTCCAGGCCGGTGCGGCGCGAGCCGAGCTGGAAGGGGCGGTCGTAGGCATACTCGCCGGCGCGACTCCACTCACCGTACCGCAGCAGCTCGGCGCGCATGGGCCGCACCATCTGCGAGTGGCAGAGATAGCAGCCTTCGCGGATGTAGATGTCGCGCCCCTTGACCTCGAGCGGGGTGTAGGGCGTCACGCCGGGCAGCGGCTGCGGTCCCAGCTGCGCGGAGAACATGGGCGTGATCTCGACGATGCCGCCGCCCGAGATCGCCAGCGTGGCCAGGATCGCGAACAGACCCAGGCGCCGTTCCAGCCTGCGGTGCAGGTTGTCCGGCGCGCCGTTCTCGGGCCGTGTCATGGTCCCCTCCTCAGGCTACCGCCGGCGCGGGCGCCGGCGCGCTGGCCGCAGTGCGCGCGGCGCGCACCGTCAGCACGAAGTTCCACGCCAGCATCAGCATCCCGACCAGGTAGAGCGTGCCGCCGACGAAGCGCAGCCAGTAGAACGGATGCAGGTCCCCGACCACCTCGACGAAATTGGGATACTTGAGCTGGCCCGCGTCATCCAGGCCGCGCCACATCAGGCCTTCCATCAGCCCCGCGGCCCACATGGACACGGTGTAGAGCACGATGCCGATGGTGGCCAGCCAGAAGTGCGTGGTGGCCCACTTCGGCTTCGCCAGCGGTCCCCACAGCCGGGGCGCCAGCCAGTAGAGCATGCCGAAGGAGATCATGCCCACCCAGCCGAGCGCGCCGCTGTGCACGTGCCCGATCACCCAGTTGGTGAAGTGCGCGAGACCGTTGACCGACCGGATCGACATCATCGGACCCTCGAACGTGCTCATGCCGTAGAAGCTCACCGCCACCACCATGAACTTCAGGATGGGATCGGTGCGCAGCCGGTCCCAGGCGCCGCGCAGGGTCATCAGACCGTTGATCATGCCGCCCCACGAGGGCGCGAGCAGCATGATGCTGAACACCATCCCGGTGGTCTGCGCCCAGTCCGGCAGCGCGGAGAACAGCAGGTGGTGCGGCCCCGCCCAGATGTACAGGAACACCAGCGCCCAGAAGTGCACGATGGAAAGCCGGTAGCTGTAGACCGGTCGCTCCGCGGCGCGCGGCAGGAAGTAGTACATCAGGCCGAGGAACGGCGTGGTCAGGAAGAAGCCCACGGCGTTGTGGCCGTACCACCACTGCACCAGCGCGTCCGTGAGCCCGGCATACACCGGGTAGGAGCGGGTCAGGGTCGCCGGGATGGCCAGGTTGTTGACGATGTGGAGCACGGCGATGGTGATCACGAAGGACATGTAGAACCAGATCGCCACGTACATGTGGCGCACCTTCCGGATCGCCAGCGTGCCGAAGAAGTTGACGGCGAAAATCACCCACACCACCGCGATCAGCAGGTCGATGGGCCAGATCAGCTCGGCGTACTCCTTGGCCTGCGTGAGCCCGAGCGGGAGCGTCACGGCCGCCAGCACGATGATCAGCTGCCAGCCCCAGAAGTGCAGGCGCGAGAGCAGGTCGCTGAACATGCGCGTCTTCAGCAGCCGCTGCATGGAGTAGTAGATCCCGGTGAAGCAGACGTTGCCCGCGAACGCGAAGATCACCGCGTTGGTGTGCAGCGGGCGGAGGCGGCCGAAGGTGGTCCAGGGCAGATCCAGGTTGGCCGGCCAGAATGCGAGCTGGAGCGCGATCGTGACCCCGACCAGCATCCCCACCACGCCCCACAGCACGGTCGCCGTGTAGAACATGCGCACGATCGCATCATCGTAACTCGCGACCGGGGCGGGCGGCGGCGGTGCCGCGCGCGCGGTCCCCGGGTCGGCGACGGCCACGCCGCCAGCTCCGTTTGGCACGAGATTGCTCCTGCGAGGAATTCAGATGGACGGCCGGATCGCGGCAAATAGCGACGGTTGGCCAGGGGGCGGCAATAGGGAGCGCGCCCTACGAGCGTGTAGGGGATCGCCCCAATTGAACCGGCTTCCCACGCACGACAGGTTGCCGGCCCATGGAAACCCTGGTGGCGGCGTTCGTGATGGGGCTGATGGGCAGTGGCCATTGCCTGGGGATGTGCGGCGGCTTCGCGGCGGCGTGCGCGCGGCCGCGCTGGAGCGTGCTGCTCTGGAATGCGGGCCGGCTGACCACGTACGCCGTGCTGGGGGCGATCGGCGGACTGGCGGGCGGCGCGGTGCCGGGCCCGCGGTGGTTGCCGGTGGTGGTATCGCTGGTGCTGCTGGTCTGGTTTGCTGCGGCGCTGGCCGAGCTGGTGCCGCAGCCGCGCCTCGCGCTCCCGGGACTGGTCCGCGCGGGGACAACCCTGGCGCGGCGGGAGGGCCCGGGGTCGCGCTACCTGTTCGGGGTGGCGACCGGGCTGCTGCCGTGCGGCATGGTGTACGCCGCACTGGCGCTGGCGATCGCCGGCGGTGCCCCGCTGCTGGGGGCGGCGGCCATGGTGGCGTTCGGGCTGGGGACCGCGCCCGCGCTGACGCTGCTGGGGGTGGGCGTGCAGCAGTTCGCGGCGCGCGGCTTGTGGCAGCGGCGGACGCTGGCCCTGCTGGTACTGCTGGCGGGGTTGTGGTCGATCGCGCGGCGGCCGGCGCACCCGATGCACCGCGGGGCAGGCGCCGCGCCGGCCGCGGGGCAGTTGGCGCCCG
>VEPF01000355.1 GCA_012027055.1 Gemmatimonadota bacterium
ACTGGCACAACGAGCGGGTGCAGGCGAGCTACCTGCCGGACAACTTCGATCCGGCGCAGCGCTCTGGGCGGCTGACGCTGCTGGCGGGGGAGGCGGAGATCGTACCGGGGGTGCGGGTAGTGCCCACCCCGGGCCACACGCCGCACCACACGTCGGTCGTACTCCGGTCCGAGGACGAGACCGCGTGCTTCCTCGCGGACCTGATCCCGACGGCGGCGCACCTGCAGCTGGCGTGGATCATGGGCTACGATGTCGAGCCGCTGGTGACGCTGGAGACCAAGCGCGGTTTGTTGCGGCAGGCGCGGGAGGAGGACTGGCTGCTGGTGTTCGAGCACGACCCGGCGGTGGCGTGGGGGCGGCTGCACCGCGAGCCGGACCGGCCGCACCTGGCCCAGCTGAACGACGAGGCGTGAGTCGCCAGGCCGACTGGCCGGCGGCCCGGCGCGGCGGGTATGTTTCCCGGGGGCGCGACCGCGCCCGGCCCGCCGGACCCCAGGCACGGAGTCGACAGGGACATGAGTGAGCTGAAGCGCACCGCGGTGATCGTGAGTGCGGCGCGCACGCCGATTGGCCGATTCATGGGCGGCCTGGCGCCGTTGGCGGCGCCGGAGCTGGGCGCGATCGCGATCCGGGCCGCGCTGGAACGGGCGCAGGTGGGCGCGGCGGATGTCGCTGACGTGATCATGGGCAACGTGGTGCCGGCGGGACTGGGGCAGGCACCGGCCAGGCAGGCCGCGCTGAAGGGTGGCGTGCCTGCCAGCGTCGGAGCCATGACGGTGAGCCGGGTGTGCGGCTCGGGCCTGCAGGCGGTGATGCTGGCCGCGCAGGCGATCCGCGCCGAGGACGCGCGGGTGGTGCTGGCGGGCGGCATGGAGTCGATGTCGAACGTCCCGTACTACCTGCCGGGGCACCGGGCGGGGGTGAAGTTCGGCAACCAGGAGTTGATCGACGGCCTGATCCACGATGGCCTGACCTGCGCGTTCGACAGTTGCCACATGGGCGGGCACGCGGAATACGCGGCGTGGAAGGCGGGGGTGACCCGGGCAGAAGCGGACGAGTTCTCGTACCGCTCGCACCAGAAAGCGATCGCGGCCATCGACGGCGGCGCGTTCCGGCAGGAGATCGTCCCGGTCGAGATCAAGGGCAGGAAGGGCAGCGCGGTGCTCGCAGTGGGCGAGCCGCCCCGGCGCGACACGACGCTGGCATCCCTGGCCGCGCTGAAGCCGGCGTTCGTCAAGGACATGCCGAGGGAAGTGACGGAGCCGGTGGTCACGGCCGGGAACGCGCCCGGGTTGAATGACGGAGCCGCGGCCCTGGTCGTGACCAGCAAGGAATACGCGCTGGCGCACGGGCTGGATATCCTGGCGCAGGTGAGCGCGTACGCAACCGGAGCGGTGGCGCCGCGCGAACTGTTCTTCGCACCGGTCCTGGCGGTGCAGCGGCTGATGGCGAAGGAAGGGAAGCAGATCGGGGACTACGATCTGATCGAGGCGAACGAGGCGTTCGCGGTGCAGGCGTTGGCAGACGGGAAACAGCTGGGCTGGGACTGGAACAGCGTGAACGTGAATGGCGGTGCGATCGCGCTGGGGCATCCGATCGGCGCGTCCGGCGCGCGCATCCTGGTGACACTGCTGCACGCGCTGCAGCAGCGGAACCTGAGCACCGGCTTTGCCACTCTGTGTCTCGGCGGCGGTGATGCCGTCGCGCTCTCCGTGGAAAGGATCTGAGCATGAGCGAGTTGTTGCTGACGGCGCGGCGCCTGGCCGCACTCGAGGTGGTCTCCACTGCGCCGCTGCGGCGGGCGCTGCTGCTGGCGCTGTTCGCCCTGCTCACTGCGCTGGGCGCGTACGTGGCGGTGCCGCTCCCGGTGGGGCCGGTGCCGCTGTCGCTGCAGACGCTGTTCGTGATCCTCTCCGGATTGCTGCTGGGGGCCCGCCTGGGGGCGGCTTCCCAGGCGCTCTATCTGGCCGCCGGGTTCGCCGGCCTGCCGGTGTTCGCGCAGGGACTCGCGGGACCGGGCGTGCTGCTCGGACCAACCGGTGGCTATCTGCTGGCGTTTCCGGCTGCCGCCGCGCTGGCCGGCTGGCTGGCGGCGCGGACGCGCGGCCCGGCCAGCGTGCTGGTACTGACCGCGGCCGCGGCCCTGGGCAGCGCCACCATCCTGGCCGGTGGGTGGGCGCAGCTGGCGATCCTGGTCGGCAGCGCACCGCGCGCGGCGGCGATCGGCATCGTACCGTTCCTGATCGGAGACGTCCTGAAAGTCGGCCTGGGAGTGCTGCTGGCGGCGGCGCTCGAGCCGCGCTTCCGGCAGCTGCGCTAGGCGGCCCGCTCGCCCATGGCCGGCGGGGCCGCCCTGCAGTTCCCGGTCACGGGCCGGCCGGGGGCAGCCGCGCGGGCGCTCCTGTTCGCAGCCCTGGTGCTGGTCCTGCAGCGGGCCCTGCACGCTGCCCTGGCGCCGTTCGGCCCGCGTGACCCGCAGTGGGCGCTGGCCTGGTTCACGGGTGCCACGCTGCTGGCCGCGCTGCTCGCGGGTCTGGTCCTGCTGCAGCTGCTGGACGGGCGCGGGCCGGGGGCGCTGGGTCTGGCGCTGTCGGGACAGGTGCCACGCGAAGTGTTCGCGGGCGGGCTTGCGGGGGCGTTGCCGCAGCTGGGCATGGCCCTGCTGCTGGCGCTGGCCGGCGCACTGCGGTTCACGGCCGAGCCGGGGAGCATCGGTGGCTGGGCGGGGGATGTGGGCCGGGCCCAGCTGGTACTCGCGAT
>VEPF01000480.1 GCA_012027055.1 Gemmatimonadota bacterium
GTGCCGGCCCAGCCCTGGGCCAGAAACGTCGCCGTAACTGAATTCTCCGCGATCTCCACGTTTAGGAAACGGAGCAGCGACCCCCAGATGGCGGCGAGGAAGGCGAGGAAGAGGGCGAGGCTGCGTGCTCCCTGGCGCTGCCAGGAGCGCGCCACCAGCACCAGGGCCAGCGCACAGGCCCCCACCGCCGTGAGGACCGTGACCAGCAGGCCCCACACCAGCGCCCGAGCCTGCCCTGGGACCACGTGGGCGATGGTCAGGAGTTTGGGCAGTAGCGCCCCCACGTGGCCGAGGGAGGCCAGGATCAACAGTGCCAGGAAGAAGCGAAGTGCCACGTTCGACAACTCGCTGACCGCTTGCCGGAATCGACCTGGGGCAGGCACCACCCCCGGCCTTCCGCACAACTGGAAGGCACCCCGGGAGACGTATATCGGCGAGATCGCCTGCGCGTCAAGGAGTCCCGAGGGAATCCCGTTGCGACCGCGGCGTCGGACGACCTCCAGCCGCTCGCCGTTCTGGCGCCGAGGCGGGCTGGCCGCATAAACTGGTAGAAGTCCGGGGCGGCGGGCCGGCAGTGAAGGCGCGTCGCTAGCCGAACGAGACCGACCGCACTTTGGCGACGATGCCTGCGACTGCGTCGTGCCCGCCTCTTGCCTCCAGCGCCTGCAACCTGTCCTTGATTGCGAGGCCTGCTCCCGGCACTATCCCGGCGTCGGCCGGTTCGGCCTGGCGTGGCGAGACGCGCGGACGGTGGCAGCGAACAAGGCACCCCAACCCTGGGGTGCCTTTTGTGTTGCCGGGTACGCCACCTGGCGTGGGGTTGGACGAAGGGAGCGACCGATGACAGTGACCCGCGTGTTCACGGTCCCCGCAATGGTTCTCATTTCCCTGGTTGGCGGTCCCTCCGCTCGGGACCCGGGAACTGCAGCTGCCCAGCAACCCACCTGCTTCCGCATGCAAACGCTGGACACTCAGCTCGATCATCCGGGTGGGACGGAGTTCTGGCTCGTGCTCTCCCAGGGGTCCGGTGTGGTCGTGGTTCAGCACAGGCTCGCCGGCAGCAGGATCGAGGTGAACCTCAACCGGTCCGAGGCGCTCATCACCTCGCCGCCCAAGGGGTCGCAGACGGTGAAGTGGGTCGCCCCGCCCCGGGTATGGTGCGAAGGTCCGGGACAGGACTTCCAGCTCGGCATCACGGTGACTGCCACTGGCGGTGACTGGAGCAGCTCGGGGGGCGCCAGGTACAGCGAGTGGCAGGAGACGTTCCAGAACGGCTGGGACCGCACCATCACTGGCGCCGGCATCCTGGGCGGAGAAGCGGCAGGTGCCTACGCCGGCGCTTTATCCACCGGCTTCGTTGCGCGCGCCGAGGGCACCGTCAAGGTGCGCCCCAAGGACGGGGTGGCGAAGACCCCCTGGCAGCTCGAGCTGATACTCAAGGCACGAGAGCACTCGTTCGTCGTGCACTATCACTACGTCCACGTGCCCGGTCTGCAGCCGGGCGCCACTACCGGCGGTGAAACCCAGCCCAGTACAACCGGCGGAACCGGCACGCAACCCGGTGCAACCGGCGGAACGGGCACGCAGCCGGGTGCGGCGGGTGGTACTGGCACGCAGCCGGGCGCGGCGGGCGGAACCGGCACGCAGCCGGGTGGAATCGGGGGAGCGGGGACCGGGCCTCAGCCGGGGGCGGCTGGCGGGACCGGTCCGCAGCCGGGCGGAACCGGGACCGGGCCCCAGCCAGGGGTTACCGGTGGGACCGGCGCGCAGCCGGGCGCGACGGGCGGCGCCGGGAGCGCTCCCGCGGGCGGAGCGACCAACACGGAGTTCGGCAAGCCCCCCTACGGGCAGCCTGAGCCGGCCATCAACGTCCCGGGAATGGCACTTCAGGCCGGGCAACGGCAGCTGTCTCCGGGCGAACTGGCCCTCGTGCCAGTGTGGCTCATCAGAGCTAACAACTTGGCAAACATTAACTTCGAGGTGACCTACAACGCCGCGGTGGCTCGGCCGGACGGCGCGATCCTGAGCGGCAGTCTCATGGACAACGCCCTGGTCAGCAACAACCCGAATCCGCTCGGCCTCATCCGCGTCGGCTTCGCCCAAACCTCCGGGATTTCAGGCACCGGCACGGTGGTCTACATCCCCTTCCGCGCGGTTGGCAGGCCCGGGGACCGCACGGCCCTCAAGCTGGCCGTGACCACCATCAACGAGCCGGGCGGCAGAGTGCCGGCCATAGACCGCGTCCCGGGCGAAATCGTGATAGTGGGCCGGAAGGGGCAGGGCGACTGCAACGGAGACGGAGCGTTGACGGAATGGGACGCGCTGTGCGCTCTCGAGATGTCCGTGCAACTGCGGCCGTCCCGGCCGGAGATGGACGTAGACAACAGCGGCGACGTGACGTCCCGCGACGCCACTCTGATCCTCCAGTCGGCCAACGTGCCGATAATACGCTGAAAGGGGATCCGGCCATGCGTGAGCGGTGGGTTCTTCGGTTGGCGGCGGTCGCGCTGGCGGCGGCGCCATTGCTTCGGGCTCAGGCCGCCGGTGCGACCACCGTGACGGTGCGGGCGGCGAGCACGCGGGCGGCGGCGGGACAGTCGGTGAGCATCCCCATCGACCTGCGCGGCGCCAGGGATATTGGCGCGATGCACCTCGAGTTGGGCTTCGACGCTGCCATCTTGCAGCCCGACACGGTCGAGCGCGGCGCCCTGCTGGGCGGGGGCAACGCGCTGATGGAGTCGAAC
>VEPF01000481.1:0-2812 GCA_012027055.1 Gemmatimonadota bacterium
ACGCTGAGCTTCGCCGAGATCCTCGAGCATGCGACGGTGGAGCTGGCGCCGACGCAGCTCTCCGCCACCGCGCCACTGAAGCTGCTGGCGAAGCGGCACGCCTTCCGGGGCGCGACGTTGCCGGGCTTCTCCCGCGCCATGCTGCCGGTGCTCGCCCTCGACTACCAGCGGGTGAACGCGCGCGTGCTGCAGTTCAAGGAGCGCATGGACCGTGCGGAGGGGATGTCGCTCTTGCTCGAGGCGCACGGGCGGACGTACGAGAGCTGGTTCGACCTCCGCTTCCGCACCGGCCACGCGAGTGGCGGGCTCATGCCGGAGATCGGGATGGTCGGGAACCTGCCCTCGGGCGAGGCCTACATCGTTCCCTACGAGGGAGAGCGCCCGGACGAACCGAGTCGTACGGCCGGCGAGCTGCCGGTGCAATTCGGGGAGGAGCTCGTCGTGTACCGCCTGGCACGGAACGTCGCCGTCGAAGTGTTGACAGCGGGCACCGTCTCGGACGTGGAGCGGCGGCAGCTCGCGGAGGAGCCCGCGTACGGCAACATGGCCGAGGTCGGCATCGGGGTGCTCGGGGAGTGGGGTGTGGAAGCGGTAGGGAGCGCGCTGCTGGACGAGAAGCTAGGGCTGCACATCGCGTTCGGCCGGAGCGACCACTTCGGGGGCATCACGAGCCCGGCGAAGTGGCACGACCCGGAGCGGGTGGTGCACATCGACCGGGTGTACGTTCCCTCCACGCAGCCATTGATCCGAGTGCGCGAGGTCGGGTTCGTGTATTCCGACGGCAGCCGCGAGGTGATCCAGCGCGACGGCGTGTACGCGGTGTAGTCCGGCCGCCTGCCGGGGGCGCGGCGCGTGGGTCGGCACTGGGCAACTGGGCGTCGACCAGGGGCGACGGGTGGTCCGGCGGGTCTAGGGTTGCGGCGCGCGCCGCTGCGCCCGGTACTCCCGGGTCTCGCGTGCGACCACCCCGGAGAGCAGGAGCACGCCGATCAGGTTGGGGATGGCCATGGCCCCGTTCATGATATCGCTGAATCCCCAGACGGCCTGCAGGCCGGCGGAGTGCTCGAGTTGGAGGGCATAGCAGCCGATGAAGGCGGCGACCACGTAGAGCACGCGGTACGGCAGGATCGCCCGGACGCCCAGGATGTACTCGATGGCGCGCTCTCCGTAGTAGGCCCAGCCGAGCACCGTGGAGAAGGCGAAGAAGGTCAGGCCCAGCGAGACGATGGCGTGTCCCCACGAGCCCGGGAGGCCGGTGCTGAACGCGGTGGCGGTGAGCGGCGCGCCGGTGAGCGCCACGCCGGTGGTCGGGTCGGCCTGCATCCAGGAGCCGGTGGCGATGATCACGAAGCCGGTGATGGAACAGACCACGATGGTGTCGATGAAAGTCTGCGTCATCGAGACCAGGGCCTGGCTCGCGGGCAGTCTGGTCTGCGCGGCCGCGGCGGCGATGCCGCCGGTGCCGAGGCCGGACTCGTTGGAGAAGATGCCGCGCGCGAAGCCCCAGCGCTTGCCGGCCATCACCGACGCGCCCAGAAACGCACCCACGGGCGCGGAGGGCCGGAACGCGTCGCGGAATACGAAGAGCGCGATGTCGTCGAGGCCGCGCCAGTTGATGGCCAGCACGACCAGCCCGCCGAGCATGTAGAAGCCGATCATCATGGGCACGAAGAACTCCGTGACCCGGCCAATGCTGCGGATGCCCCCGAGGATGACGGCGCCGGCCGCGAGCGCGATGACGATGCCGGTCACCACGGGCGGCACGCCGAACGAGGAGCGGAGCGCGTCGGCGACCGAGTTGGACTGCACCATGTCACCGATGCCGAAGGCGGCGATGGACGCGAACAGCGCGAACGCCCAGCCGAGCGCGCGCCCGAAGCGGCCGCCCACCCCCCGGGACAGGTAGTACATCGGGCCGCCGGCCATGTTGCCCCGCGCGTCCACCACGCGGTATTTCACGCCCAGGACCGCTTCGGCGTACTTGGTGGCCATGCCGAACAGCCCGGTGATCCACATCCAGAAGAGGGCGCCTGGCCCGCCCGCAGCGATGGCCGTCGCGACCCCGGCGATGTTGCCCACACCGACGGTGGCGGCGAGCGCAGTCATGAGGGCGGCGAAATGGGAGATGTCGCCCTGCGCGCCCTCCTCCTTGCGCTTCACGAGCGCGAGCCAGAGCGAATGCCTGAGCTCACGAAACTGCAGGCCGCGCAGCAGGATGGTGAGGTAGATCCCCGAGCCCAGGAGCAGCACGATCATGGGCACGCCCCACACCAGACCGCTCGCCCGGCTCAGCCACGCCTGAATCAATTCCATGCACCCCGGTCCGCGAAGGTGGACGAGAAAGCGCGGCAAGTTACGGGTGGCAAGGCGGCCCAGCCAAAGAGGCGGCGGTGGCCGGCCGAACGAGGCCGCGCCGGCAGGGCGCCGAGGCGGTGGGGGCATGCCACCGGGCGTCCGCCGGCGCGTTGACGCCCGCCGTTCCGCGACCTAGCCTTCTGCGACCGCGCCGCAGGTCCATTCGTCCGGGCATGCGCGCGGCTCTCCCGCGCGAGGAGGCTGTCGATGGCGACGGTGTTGGCGGCCCAGCCGGCCGGCCGCAGGGTCGGACACGTCCGCTGGGTGATGTGCGGGCTGATCTTCCTGGTCACCACCATCAACTACGTCGACCGGAACGCGCTCTCGGTCCTGAAGACCACGCTGCAGGGGGCGCTGGGCTGGAGCGACGCGGACTACGGCTGGATCACCTTCGGCTTCCCCTGCGCCTACGCCATCTTCCCGGCCCTGGCCGGACGGATGATCGACTCGCTGGGCG
>VEPF01000481.1:2822-15255 GCA_012027055.1 Gemmatimonadota bacterium
GCTGGGCGTGAAGAAGTGCCTCGCCATCGGCGTGGTGCTGTGGTCGCTGATGTGCATGGCTCACGGCGTGGTCACCGCGGTCGTCGCGTTCGTCATCGTGCGCTTCCTGCTGGGCGCCGCCGAAGCCACCAACTTTCCCGCCGCGATCACGGCCATTGCGCAGTGGTTCCCGCAGAAGGAGCGGACGCTGGCGACAGGGATCTTCAATTCCGGCACGAACCTCGGCGTGATGCTCTCGTTCGCGGCCGTCGGGCTGGCCCAGCTGTGGGGGTGGCGCTGGGCATTCGTGACCGTCGGCGTGCTGGGGTTGCTGTGGCTGGTCTTCTGGTCCCGCGGCTACTTCGCACCGGAAGACCACCCGCGGCTTTCGGCGAAGGAACGGGCGTACATCGAGAGCGGCCGGGTGGCGGCTGGGGCCAGCGAGCAGGTCCACTGGATCAAGCTGCTGCGCTACCGCGAGATCTGGCCGTACCTGGCGATGAAGTTCCTCACCGACCCGGTCTGGTGGTTCTACCTGTTCTGGCTGCCCTCGTACCTCGAGCGGGAGCGCGGCCAGAATCCCATGACCAGCGCGCTGCTGCTCGTGATCATCTATACCGGTGCCACGATCGGCTCGGTCAGCGGTGGCCTGCTGGCGGGCTTCCTGATGGGGCGAGGCTGGCGCGTGGCATCGGCGCGTTATGTCACCATGGTGCTGCCCGCGGCCTTCATGCCCGCGGCCATCGGGGCGTACTACACCGAGAGCTTCGTCCTCTGTGTCGCCCTCATCGCCCTGGCCACCGGGTGCCACCAGTGGTGGTCCGCCAACGTGTTCAACGTCGCGACCGACCTGTTTCCCGCCCGGGTCATCGGATCGGTCACGGGGCTCGGGGCGACAGCCGGCGGGATCGGCGGGATGTTCCTCACGCTGCTGGCCGGCGCGTCCATCCAGTGGCTGGGCAACCAGCAGGCGGTCTTCATCTGGGCCGGCCTGATGCACCCGCTCAGCTGGGTCCTGATGCGCCTCAGCATCGGCCGCGAGTTCCGGCCGGTAGACGTGAGCGCTGCCGTGGACCTGGGCCGGCCGAGCCGCGGGCTGCAATTCGGCGGGGTGACCGCGTTCGGGATCGGCGTGCTCGCGGCCCTGGCGATCGGCCTCAACTGGGACGCGGCGGTCGCCGCGGCGCGCTCGGTCAGCGCCGTGACGGCAGCCATGACGGCGTCCTGCGGCGTGGGGATCATCGGGCTGATCCTGATGTACGCGGGAGCCGGGCACCGCAAACTCGGCGCGGCCGCATAGGCCGGGGCGTCCGCGCGGCGCCTGCCATGCACCTGAACCGGAGGAAGGCGACGATGTTGCCGAAAGCAACTGCGGTTCTGCTGGTGTGGTCCCTCTTCCGGCCGCTCGCGGCAGTTGCGCAGGAGCCGCCCGGCTCGGACTTCGTCTCCGGGGCCAGGGTGCTGTTGTCGGACGATTTCGCGGGGCTCCCCTGGGGGGCGGCGTTGCCGAACTGGACCATGCGGGGCGGAGTGGGACGGCTGCTGAACGGCCGGCTGGCGTTCGAAGGCGGCTCGACGACCCGGCTGACCCCGAACATCGCTACCTGGCCCGGCGACTTCACGATCGAGATGGACGTCCAGGCACCGGCGCTGGGCACCGACGACCTCCGGAACATCAGCTGGGAGTTCAACAACGGCGACATCACGGCCTGGTACGCCACGCTCACGCTCTACGAGCGCGGCCAGTGCAGCCTGCTCGTGCTGATCGCCGATCCCGGCGAGAACCAGCGCGTGAGCTGCGAATGGCTCATGGACGCCCCCAACAGGTTCGCACTCTGGTTCGAGAACGGACGGTTGTGCATCTACCTGAACGGGAAGCGCATCATCGACAGCAACCAGATGACCGGGACAGCCTTCCGGACGGCTGCGCTCGTGTTGAGCTCGGATGGCCTGCCGGTGTCGTTCGGCTCGTTCCGCATTGCCGAATCGACCGGCGCCACCGGCGTCGCGGACGTCCGGCAGGACATCCGGTCCACGGTCGGAGGGGCAGTCCCGCCCGCGGGCGGACCACCACGGCCCGGCGCCAATCGCGACGCGCTGCGCCGGCCCGCGCTCAACATCACGAGCCCCAGGAGCGGGGACGTGCTGGTCACGGGCATGACGTACCCGATCTCCTGGCAGTACCAGTGGGATTCGGGGCCGACGAGGATAGAGCTGCTGGCCGCCAACACGCGCTCGTCGCTCTGGATCGCTCCGAGCATTCCGCTCGACGGATCGGGGACCGGCCGGCTGGACTGGCGGGTGTTCGAGAACCTCCACACGGCCAACGACTACTTCATCAGGATCACCAGCCTGAGCGACAGTACCCTGTCTGCGATCGTGGGGCCGGTGAGCATAACCCGTCCGACCATAACGCTCACCTCACCTCGCGCGGGCGCGACGTTCCCGCCGGGAGAACTCGTTCCGATCGGGTGGACCTATACCGGAAAGTCCACGGACCGGGTGACGCTGACTGCAACCATGCAAGGAAGCAGTTCGCAGCCTTTCGAAGTGGGCCTTCCCATCGGCAACGACGGCCAGGGCGAATACGCGTACTGGATGCCACAGCCCACGCCGGGTGCCGGACAATACACGATACGTGTCCAGAGCGTCGCGGACCCGGCCGTCTTTGACGAGGCGGTCATGATGGTCGCCGGGAGCGGTATGGGCGGCGCCGGAAACCCGGCTTCGTCCGATCCGGTCTATCTCCAGCGTGCGGTGGCCATCTTCGAGACCCAGGACGACGACAAGAAGAAGGAGACGGCGGTTTCGGTGAAGGTCGCAACGCGCGGCACGACCCCAGGTGGGGTGGGCAAGCCCGTGGCGGAGATCGCCGAGGCAGCCAGCTCACACCTGGTCGCTACTACCGAGTACCCTGCTGGCAGCACGGCTGAACTGGGGCTCGGCGTCCAGTCGGACATTCAGCCGGCCGAATGCAGCGACCTGGTCCTGCTGGTTGATGCCAAACCAAGCACGCGCTTCCCGGCGGTGGTAAAACTCGACAGGTGGCGCTTCAGGGTACGAGTCGAGCTGTTCTTCTCGAACGGCATCAAGGTGGTCAAGAGGTCGGACGGCGTGATCGAGCGGGGTGCCTCGCCAGTCCCCATGACCCAGCCCATCAACGGTGAGGTGCCGGGGCCAACCGAGGTGGATACTCCGACCGTGATTCAGCCCAGGAGCCACTACGACCAACTGGTCAGTGAGGTGCGGCTGTACATCCGGACGGGCGATGATGATCTCAGGACCAACAGTGAGGTGACCCCGCGCGTGCTCCTCAAGGATGGCACCCGGCTGAGCTTCACCAACATCAACAGGTACCAGGGGTGGTCCGACAATTCCACGGCCATGGTGAGTTTCCCCTTCAACCGGGAAGTGGCAGTGGATGCCATCGCCGGTCTCGACCTGATTGCGTTGAGCGCCTCGCTGGGGCAGATCGACGTACCCGGTGTCAGCATCGGCACGGACAACTGGAACCTAAATTCCGTCGAAGCGATCGCGGTCATCAAGGGTAAGCCGGTCCTGCTCATGTCGCGGTCGGGGAACCCGCTCCTGCACCGCTTCACGGGCACGGCCGACACTTACCGGATAGACAGATAGCGGATGGTCAATGCCCGACGGGGCGGCGCCCACGCGCCGCCCCGTCGGACAACTGCCTGCCGCGGTCGCGACGTGTTGCGCCTCGTGCTTCAGGGCCGCGCCGCAGGTCGCCCCAGCAGCCGGTTGGCCCACTCGATGAAGTACTTCACGTTGGGCGCATCGGTGTGTCCGCCATCGTGCTGGCGCCAGGCGAGCTGGCCGTCGAGCAGGCCGCCGTTCACGGGCGGCATGCGGGCGTTGCGGTAGTCATCGCCCACGCCCAGGTCCTGCGCGCCGAGCAGCCTGAACACCGGCCCGGCCGCGACCGTGGCCATGTAGCTGCCGAGCTGGTCCAGCCACTTCGCATCGCCTTTCTCGGGGACGCCGTAGCTGATGAACGTGAGCCGGGGCGCGCAGAGCGCGATCAGCTCGTGCGAGTCCACGGGCAGCGCCTCAGCGGTGGTGCGGCCGAAGGTCGCTTCCTCCGCGCCGTACTTCAGGTAGTTGCCGGCCATCCAGTGGTACTCGCCGCTGCCGGTCAGGCTCTCCACCGCCTCGCCCCAGTTGCGCCGGTGCAGGGTGGCGCCGCCCTTGCCCGATGAGCCGATCAGCCCCATGGCGAAGCGCGGCTCGAACGCGAGCGTGACCAGCGCGGCCTTGCCGTAACGCGAGACACCCTCGATGCCAACGTGTTTCGCGTCCACGGCCGGGTCGGTTTCCAGGTAATCCAACCCGCGCGCCGCGCCCCAGGCCCAGGCGCGGAGCGCGCCCCAGTCATTCGGCTTGCGTGGCTGGCCCCGGTTCACCAGGCCGACGATGCCCCTAGTGAGGCCGGCGCCGTTGTCCGCCTGGATGCTGCCCGGGTCGATGTAGGCGTAACCCCAGCCGGCCGCGAGCAGCTGCTGGGTGGTAGGCGGATCCGCGCCTGGAAGCGCAGCCGGTGCCGGGAACGCCGGCGTGCTGGCGGCGCGGACGATCGGCTCGTAGGCGGCGTATCGGGCGAAGATCGCCGCGAGCGAGGTGTCGTTCTGCGCGAGCAGGCGCTTGAGCGCGGCATTGATGCGGTCCAGGTCCTCCTGCGGCGGCTGGGCGGGCGCGGGCAGGCGACTCGGCCCGAACATCATCAGCAGCGGCACCGGACTGCGGGCGTTCGCGGGCGTCACCACGGTCATGGCGATGTCCACCCTGATGGCCGGGAACGCCGAGTTGTCCACGTGCCCGAGCAGCCGCTTCGCGATGACCGGGGTCATGCCCACGAACTCGCGCTCGTTGACCAGCACCTCCCAGGTGACCTTCGGGACGTTGGCAGGGACGCGGCCGTACACCTCGCGCTCGAAGCCGTCGATGAGCTCCGGCCGGCGCTGGCTCCACCACTGTTCCGGCGATGTCACAGGGCGCCCGTTCCCGAGCGTCAGGACGTCGGGCAGGTCGGGGTACGGGTTGGCCGTTGCCGAATCGTAGTTGGCGTGGTTGGGCGCCGACTCGTTGCCGCTCGGCCCGGGGCGGAGACGCCTGATGCCGAGCTGGTCCATCATGTTCTGGTGGTCCTGCTCGGCCGTGAGCGCAGCAGTCTGCTGGGCCGGGAGCGGGATGGATGGCAGGGCCAGCAACGCCCCGCACAGGGCGGCCGCCAGGCGGGCCGGCCGCACGCGCCGTTCGGGGGCCGGGGCGTCGCTCGACGCGGGACCGCGCCGGTTCGGGATCGTGCGCATGGGCAGTCGTACCTCGGATGCAGGCGGCCGCGGAGATCGGTGTCGCGAATGTAGGGGGCATGCGACAGCGCGGGCAAACCGTGAAGCAGGCCCGCAGCGCGCACCCGCGATCCGCTTGCGAGTGCCCGGATGCAGGCGCAGCTTGTAGCGAGCGCATGCCTCGGCTACTCCGCCCGGAGGGCGTCGTGAGGTTTGCCGTCCTGCTTGCCGAACTCAGGCGCCGGAAAGTCTTCCGCGTGGCGGCGGTCTATGGCGCCACTGCGTTCGTCATCCTTCAGGCCGCCGACATCATCTTTCCCAGGCTGCGGCTCCCCGACTGGTCGGTCACGCTGGTAGTGGCGCTCGCGCTCATGGCCTTCCCGATCGTCATGCTCGTCACCTGGGCGTTCGATGCTTCGCCGGGCGGGCTCCGCCGCACTGAGCCCGCGGCCGGCGGTGAGCTGGACGCGCTGCTCGCGGAGTCCGCGGCCAGGCGATGGCTCGCCGTGCTGGCCGCGGCGGTCGGGGTCGCGCTGCTGGCGGCCGGCGGGGTGTGGACGCTCGGGCTGGGCGCGGACCGCGCCTCCAGCTACGACTCCGTGGCGGTCCTCCCCTTCTCCGACATGAGCGGCGATGCTGCCAACGAGTACTTCGGCGAAGGACTCGCCGAGGAGCTGCTCAACGCGCTCTCGGGCGTGCCTGGTCTCAAGGTGGCAGCACGCACCTCGGCGTTCGCGTTCCGCAACTCCTCGCTCGACGTGCGGCGGATCGGGGACACGCTCGGAGTGGCGACGCTGGTGGAGGGCAGCGTGCGTCGCTCGGCCGACCGCGTCCGGATCGCGGCCCGCCTGGTGGACGCGCGCACCGGTTACCGGCTGTGGGACGAGACGTACGACCGCCCGCTGACCGAGCTGTTCACGGTGCAGGAGGCGATCGCCCGGGAAATCGCGGGCGCGCTGGCCGGGCGCTTCCGGAGCGCGCCGGAGCGCGACCTCTACCTGGGCGGTACCACCGACGTGACAGCCTACGAGATGTACCTGGCGGGACGGCAGCAATGGGCCACCCGCCGGGTGACGCTGCTGCAAGCTGCGGTACGGCAATTCGAGGGGGCGATCGCACGGGACTCAACGTTCGCGCTGGCGTGGAGCGGCCTGGCCAATGCCATTGAGGCGCTGGCGTGGCGCGTGCCTGCGGAGCGTCCCCGCATCCCGGCCGCCCGGCACGCAGCCCAGCCCGCGCTCGCACTCGAGCCGCGGCTGGCGGAGGCGTGGACGTCGCTCGGCGGCATCACGATGGATTTCGACCACGATCTGCGGCTGGCCGAACTCCAGCTGCGGCAGGCCATCGCGCTCAAGCCCTCCTACGCGGTGTCCTACAACTGGCTCGCCGATGCGCTGCGCTACTCGGGGCGGCTCGAAGAGGCGGCCGAGCAGAGCGCCCGCGCCGTCGAGCTGGATCGACTGAACGGCGGCGGGCTCACCGTGCTGATCGAGATCCGGGTCGCGCAGGGGCGCTATGCGGATGCGCGGCAGCTCGCGGACCGCGCTCGCGCCTTCGGTTACTCGGACCACGCGTTCTTCCTGAACCTCATGTCAGCGGCGCGCGTCCTGGGCTACACCGCGGACGAGTCCGCCGGCTTCGGACGGGAGTGGGCGCGCGCGAGCGGCTTCGCGCAAGCCGATTCCGCCGCGCTGGTCGGCCGCGCGGTGGTGGACGCCAACCTGCGGCCGCACGCACGGGCGCTGCTGCGCGCCATGGCCGGCGCGGGCGTGAACACCCGCGACCTGACGCAGCTGTGTCTCTCGATCGAAGACAACGACTGCGCCATGCAGTACCTGCAGCAGAGCTTCGAGGCTGGAGATCCCACCCTGGTGCGGATCGGCACGATCCGCGCCTACGACCCGCTCCGCGCCGACCCGGGCTTCATCCGCATCGTCCAGGCACTCGGGCTGCCGAACGGGCGCTGAGCCACGCCGGGCGGCATTGGTGGCGGGCCGACCCGCCCGGCAGGCTCGTGGGCCGTCGCCTCGCTGGCCGGCAGGTTCGAGCAGGGCCTGGTTCAGCGCTGGCGGATGGCGCGCACGAAAGCGGGGACCAGGAACAGGGTAATAGGCGTGGACAGGGCCAGGCCGCCGATCACCGCCAGCGCGAGCGGCCGCTGCAGCTCAGCGCCGGCCCCGACCCCGAGCGCCAGCGGCAGGAGGCCGAACAGGGTGCAGAGAGTGGTCATCAGGATGGGCCTGAGCCGGATGCGGGCAGCCTCGCGCAGTGCCACGTCGAGCGGCTCGCCGTAGTGGCGGATCCGGTGGCGGGTGAAGTCCAGCAGGATGATGCCGTTCTTCACGATCAGCCCGACCAGCAGGATCATACCCATGAACGAGGAGACGTTCAGGTCGGTGCCGGTCACCAGCAGGAGCACGACCGCGCCCACGAACGAAAGCGGCGCGGCCAGGATGATGACCAGCGGCTCGACGAAGGACTGGAACTGCACGAGCATCACGGCCACGACCGACAGCACCGCCAGGCCCAGGATGAGAATGAGGCTGCGGAATGCGGCCTGCTGACCCTCGTGCTGACCGCCCAGTACCACGCGGATCCCGCGCGGCGGGGGGTTGGCGGCGAGCACCGCCCGCACGTCGGCGGTCACCTCGCCCAGCGAGCGGCCTTCCACGCCGGCCGTGACCGCGATCATCTGCCGCTGGTTCTCGCGGGTCAGCTCCGCGGCTGACGTGGTGCCGCGGAAGCTGGCCAGTGCGCCGAGCGGCGTGGCGCGGTCGCTGGCGCCATAGATAGGAATCAATCCGATGCGCGCCGCGTCGTAGCGGAGCGCGTCCGGGGCGCGCACGCGGATGTCCAGGGTGCGCTCATCGCTGCGCACTTCGCCGGCCGTGATCCCCAGCAGCGCCGCGTTCGCCTGGGTCGCCACCTCCTCGGGCGTCAGCCCGATGCGCGCGGCCGCGGCCGGGTCGACGCGCAGGTCGAGCTCGGGCGATGGGTCGGGCACGCCGTCGTAGAGGTCCACCAGGCCGTCGATGGGCTCCAGCTTCGGGGCCAGCTCCTCGGCGTACGAGCGCAAGGCGGCCAACTCATCGCCGAACAGCTTGATCTCGACCGGGTCCGGGCTGCCGGCCAGGTCGTTGATCAGATCCGAGAGCAGCTGGATGAACTCGGTCTCCATGCGGGGCACGGCGCCCGCCACCCGGGCGCGGATCTCGTCCATGACCGCGAAGATGTCCCGCTCCCGCCGGCCCGGAGGCGCGAGCCGCACCACGATGTCGCCACTGTTCTGCTGCGTGGCGAACATCCCCATCTCCTCGCCGGTGCGCCGCGAGATGGCCACGACCTCCGGCGTCGCCAGCATAATGCCCTCGACGATGTGCAGCTGTCGGTCGGTCTCCTGGAGCGCCGTGCCCGTGGGCGTGAGATAGTCGAAGACGAACGCGCCCTCATCGATTACCGGCAGGAACCCGGTGCCCACCAGCTGCACCGCCGCCCAGCCCGCCAGCACCTGGAGCACCGCTGCCGCCACCGCGCGGCGCGGCCGGCGCAGCACGTGCTCGAGGCCGCGTGCGTACGCGTCCGTGAGCGCCTGCACCCAGTGCCCGAGCCGCGCGGAGAAGGCATGCCGGCGACGTCGCAGCCAGCCGCGCTCGGGGGCCGCGGCCTGCGCCGTGTCTTCGGCCGCGTCCTCCGCGCGTACGAACTGCTCGGCGAGGAGCGGCACGAGCGTGAGCGCGAGTGCGAGCGAGAGCAGCACCGCCACCGCGAGCGTGAGCGAGAGCGCGGCGAAGAACTGGCCGACCACGCCCTCCAGCAGTCCGAGCGGCAGGAACACCACCACGGTCGTGAGCGTGGAGGTGGTCACCGGCCAGACCAGTTCGGCGAGGGCGGCGCGAATGGCCGGCCGTCGTTCGGGGTTGAGGGCGAGGTGGCGCGCGATGTTTTCCGTGACCACCACCGCATCGTCGATCACCAGGCCAATGGCGATGGCCATCCCGCCCAGGCTCATGAGGTTGAAGCTGCGGCCCATGAGCTTCATCCCGAACACCGTGATTGCCATGGTGAGCGGGATGGAGAGCGCGCTGATCGTGGTGATGCGGCCGTGGCGCAGGAAGGCGAACAGCACCAGCACGGCCAGGAGTGCGCCCATGAGCATGGCATCGCGTACGGACCTCACCGCGTCGCGCACGAGCGCGGCCTGGTCATAGACCGCCTCGATGCGGACGCCTGCGGGCAGTGACCGTTGCAGCGAGGCCATGGTGGCGGCGACGCTGTCCGCCACCGCCAGGGTGCTGCCGCCCGCCTGCCGCGAGATGTCGATGAGCGCCGCGGGCCGGCCGTCGCCGCGGATCAGGCTGACACGCTCCCGGCTGCCGAGCGTCACCTGCGCCACATCGCGGACGTGCAGCCCGCCCGGGAGCACCACCGCGCCGATGTCCTCGGCGGCGTGCGCCTCCCGGTCCATGAGCAGCAGGTACTGCAGGTAGTCGCGGTCGGCCCGGCCCACCACGTGCACGCCGAGCGCCGCGCGAATCCGGGTGGCCAGGTCCTCGTACGAGACGCCCGCGCCGGCCAGCTTCACCGGATCGGCGATGACCTCGTACTCGCGGATGTCGGAGCCCTGGACATCGACGCGGCCCACGCCGGGGATGCCGGCCAGGGCGGGGCGGATGCGGTAGCGGGCGATGTCGTACAGCGCGCCGGCATCATCGCCCATGACGTTGTAGGTGAGGATCGGGAAGAGCGACGGCAGCATGCGCTCGGTCTCGATCTCGACCCCTCCCGGCAACTCGGTGGCGGCCTGGTTGACGCGCGATTCCGTGAGCTGCAGCGCCACCACCATGTCGGTGCCGGGGGCGAAATAGAGCGACAGCTCGCTGGCTCCGCGGATGCTGCGCGAGCGCACGCGCTCCACGCCGGGCACCACGGAGACCGCTTCTTCGAGCGGGCGGGTGACGCTGAACATCTGCTGGCGCGCGTCCAGCGCCGTGCCCTGCGCCACGATGGTGATGCGCGGGAAGTTCAGCTCCGGGTAGATGGACGATGGCAACCGCAAGGCGGCCGCGATCCCGGCGACGGTGAGCAGCGCGACGACCAGGTAGACGAAGCGTCGCTGCGCGAGCAGGGCATCGAACAGCTTCACTGGCCCGGTCCCCGGATGCGGGCGCCGGCACTGACGCCGTAGGCCCCTGCGGTCACCACGCGCTCGCCTCCGCGGAGACCCGAGAGAATCTCGGCGTCCGTGTCGGAGCGTTCGCCCACCACCACCGGCGTCTCGTGGGCAATGCTGTCCGCAGCGACCACGAACACGTGCACGCCCTCATCGCCGGGCACCAGCGCCGTGACCGGGACCACCACCACGTGGCGGTGCACGCCGATGGTGATGCGTCCGGTCACGGACTCCCCGGCCAGCAACCGCCGCGCCGTCCTGGGTGCGGCCACCCGCGCGGCCACGCTGCCCGTGGCATCGACTGCGCCGCTGATGCCGATCACGGTGCCGTTGCCCAGGCCCGCTCCGCCCGCGGCGCCCGCGGCATCAGTTGTGGAAAGCGCCACGTCGGCGCCAGGCGCGACCCGGCCCGCATCGTCCGGCGCGAGCCGGAGCACGATCGCGAGGCCGGCCGGATCGACCACGTGGACCCGCGGCTGGTTCGCTTCGACCGGCTGGCCGACCGCGACCGCTACCTCGGTCACGATCCCGGCGATGGGGGATCGCACCGTGCCCAACTCCTGGTTGTGCTGCGCCTCGGCCAGCGCGGCCCGGGCTTGCGCCTCCTCCGCGGCCGCGGCCTCCAGCTCCTTGCGCGGGGCGATACCCTGCCCGACCAGCCGCTCCAGCCGGCGCCGGGACTCCGCCGCGGCTGCCAGCGCCGCCTGCGCCTGCTCGAGCTGTGCCTGGAACACGGCCACGTCCAGGGCCACCAGCGGCTGGCCGGCGCGGACCGCATCACCCTCCGCCACCAGCACCCCGGTGACCCGCGTCGGCGCGGGCGCGGCCGGCCGCGCCTCCGCGCCCGGGCCGGGCACCACGGTCCCCAGCACCGCGATGGTGACGGGGAAATCGGCGACGCGCGCAAGCGCGGTCTCGGCCGTCACGATCGGGGTGTCCTCGGCTTCTGATTCCCCGTGCCGGGCGCGTACCACCAGGAACGCGCCGAGGGCGATGGCGAGCACGGCGAGCCCCAACCACCCGCGGCGGTCGCGAAGCAGGGACGTCGCACGGCGGCTGCGGTCGGGCGCGAAACTCATGGTCGCACTCCCACGAAGCGAGCCAGGGCCACGGCGGCTTCCGCGCTGCGGAAAGCCGCGATGTCTTCCAGCACCTGGCGGGCTGCCTCCCAGGCGCTGCGCTGTGCATCCAGCACGGCGGAGAGCGAGAACGCACCCTCGCGATACGCCGCCAGCGAACGCGTCGCAACGCGCTGCGCGCTCGCGAGCGCGGTGCGGTCAGCCGCCAGTCGCGCCTGCGTCACGGCACGCTCTCTCTCGGCGACCGCGACCGCGAGCGCTGCATCACGCCGCGCCTGCGCCAGCTCCGCGGCCGCCCGATCGGCAGCCGCCCGCGCGGCCCCCACCGCACCGCCGTTGCGATGGAAGATCGGCAGGGGCAGGCTCACCCCGATCATCGGCAGCAGGCCGCTGGACTCACCCGCTGGGTCGCCCTTTTCCACGCCCAATCGCAGTGCCGGGACCGGGAGGCGGCTGCGCAGCTGTTCGGTCAGCCGCCGCTCAGCCGCGCGCTGCTCCGCCTCGCCGGCCGCGACCGCCAGCGCCGAATTGGGAGGCAAGGCCACGCTCACGGGGACCGTGTCCACCGGCGATATCAGCACGGAATCGACCGGCAGGCCCATGGCGCCCTGCAACTCCAGCGTGGCAGTCACCGCCCGCAGGGAGTCCGAGAGCAGCGCGGATATCAGCTGGGCGGCGCTGACCTCCGCCAGATCCACGTCCAGGTCACTCGCATCGCCCACGTCCCGGCGCGCCCGCGTGATGCGCAGCAGCTCGGCACCGTGCGCCGCCTGCTGCGCCGACAGGCTCACGATCTGGCACGCGCTCGCGGCATGCGCGTATGCCGCCAGCACGTCGTAGCGGATGCGCGCCCGGGCGATCTCGACGCGCAGCACCGCCGCCTGCAGGCCGGCGCGGGC
>VEPF01000415.1 GCA_012027055.1 Gemmatimonadota bacterium
CGCGGGCAACCTGCTGAGCGCGGATGGCCCGGGCGAGCCCGGTCACCGTTGTTCGCCCGATCCGGTGGTCGCGGCCGCGGCCGCGATCTTGGCCGGCAACGACAGCGACGACCAGCAGTTCCAGGACAACCTGCCGAAGGCGGTCGAGCGGGGGCTGCTGACGGAGGCGGACGTGGACCGCGCGCTGGCCAACGTGCTGCGCGTGGGGTTCCGGCTGGGCGCGTTCGATCCGGCCACGCCCTGGGACACCATCGGCATGGACGTGGTGCGGAAACCGGAGCACCTGGCGCTGGCGTTGCGCGTGGCGCAGGAATCGATGACGCTGCTCAGCAACCGCAACAACTTCCTGCCGCTCCGGCCGGACTCGGTGAAGTCCGTCGCGGTGATCGGCCCGGCCGGCGACCAGGACTATCCCACCGGCAACTACTACGGCACGCCGACCGTGAAGGTGGGCGTGACCGCCGGCCTGCGCGCGCTGCTGGGCGAGGGCGCGAGCGTGCAGTTCGAGGCGGGTACGACTTTCACGGGCCCGGCGGACCCCGAAGCCATCGCGCGCGCGGTCGCGCTCGCGAAGCAATCGGATGTGGTGGTCCTGTGCCTGGGCACGAACGGCCAGGTGGAGGCCGAGGGCCGCGACCGGCGGGACCTTGACCTGCCGGGCGCGCAGCAACAGCTGCTGGAAGCGGTGTTCGGCGCCAATCGCCGGGTGGCGCTGGTGCTGCTGAACGCGGGCCCGCTGGCCACGGCCTGGGCGCATGACCGCGTGCCCGCGGTGCTGGCCGCGTGGTATCCCGGCGAGGCGGGCGGCACCGCGATCGCGCGGGCGCTGTTCGGCGTGGACAATCCCGGCGGCAAGCTGCCCTACACGGTTTACGCCAGCCTGGACGGAGTGCCGCCGCAGAACGAATACGACGTCTCGAAGGGCTACACGTACCAGTACTTCAAGGGCGTGCCGCTCTACCCGTTCGGGCACGGCCTGAGCTTCACGCGCTTCCGCTTCAGCAACCTGCAGCTGTCGGCTGCCCGGATCAGGGCCAACGGACAGGTCGACATCTCGTTCGACATCACCAACACCGGCACGCGCGCGGGCGCGGAGGTGGCGCAGCTCTACACGCACCAGCTGCGCAGCCGTTCCTACCAGCCGATCCGCACGCTGCGCGCGTTCCAGCGCGTGCTGCTCGAGCCGAACGAGACGCAGCGCATCACGTTCACGCTGCCCGCGGCGCAGCTGGCCTGGTATCAGGGCGGCAAGACCGGGTTCGCGGTGGAGCCCGGCGAGTTCGACATTGGAGTGGGCGCGTCGTCGGACAACATCCGCCTGCGCGCGATGCTGACGGTCACGAAATGAAGACTCGCGAGCCGGGCGTCGCCGCTCGGCGCGCAGGTCTTCCCCAAAGGAAGGAGCGCAAATTGAGTAAGGTCATCCGCCTGCTGCCCGGTCTGCTCGCGCTCAGCGCACTCGGCCCGAGCGCTGCTCTCGCCCAGCTCTCGCCGGCTGATGCGCAGCGCGCAGCGCAGGCGCGGCTCGAGCGCATTCCCACTGCCGACCTGGGCAACGGCTATTACCGGAATCCCGTCATGGTGGGGCCGGGCTCGGACAACAGCGTGGTGCGCGTCGGCAGTGATTTCTACATGATCGCCGGCGCCGACCAGCTGGTCTGGCACTCGCGCGACCTGGTCAACTGGCGGCCGCTCGCCCGGGCGCTGCGGGGCGGCCGGACGTGGGCGTCGGACATCAATTACAGCGGCGGCAAGTTCTACATCTACACCACGTTCAACGACCCCGGCAAACGGCTGCCGCAGAACCGGGGCCTCACCGGCGCCCAGGTCAGCATCCTCGACGCGAAGACCAAGGACACGGGCGATCCGTCTTTCGACAACATCGTGATCTCGGCCGACAACCCGGCCGGTCCCTGGAGCCAGCCCGCCCACATCGGCGTTTTCGGCCTGTTCGATCCCGGCCACCTCACCACCCCGGACGGGCGCCGCTTCCTGTTCTTCAACCGGGGCAACATGATCCAGCTGACCCGGGACGGAATGGGCACGATCGGCGACCTCCAGAAGGTCTACGAGGGCTGGCAGTACCCGGCCGACTGGGTGCTCGAGTGCCACTGCCTGGAAGCGCCCAAGCTCACCTTCCACAACGGCTACTACTACATGGCCAGCGCCGAGGGCGGCACGGGCGGCCCTGCTACTGCGCATATGGGCGTCATCGCCCGCGCCCGGTCGCCGGAGGGACCGTGGGAGAACTCGCCCTACAACCCGATCGTGCGCACCGAGAGTCGAGCAGACAAGTGGTGGCGGCAGGGACACGGCACCCTGATCGATGACGTCGCCGGTAACTGGTGGTTCCTGTATACCGGTTATGACAGCGAGGCCACGTACTTCGGCAGACAGCGCATGCTGCTGCCCATCGAGTGGACGGCAGACGGCTGGCCGCGCGTGCCTGCGGGGGTCACGCCCACCGACCTGCTCCGGAAACCGGCGGGCGAAAACGTCGGCCACGGCATGCCGCTCTCCGACGACTTCAGCAGCAGCACCATCGGGGTCCAGTGGAGCTGGGGCGCCAACGCCAACGCGAACGAGCTGTTCGCGGTAGGCGGCGGCCAGCTCCGCATGAAGGCCACGGGCACCGGCCCGAGTGATGCCACGCAGCTGAGTGTGGGCGTGGTCAACAAGAGCTTCGAGGTCTCGGTCGATGGCGAGATCCCGGAGCGGGCGGAGGGCGGCATCC
>VEPF01000201.1:0-2489 GCA_012027055.1 Gemmatimonadota bacterium
GGCGAGGACACTGCAGGATCGGGGGAGACGTCCCCTTCGGCTGACAGGATCCGCCGCACGTAGGTGGCTCGGTGCAGATCGCTCTCCGCTGCGCTGAGCGGATGGCCGGCCGCCTGTTCGAGGTGCGCGTCCTGCGTGTAAATCATGAGTTTATTGAGCGTGTATACACGAAGCCCGGAGAGAAGGTTCATGGCCACACCGAGCCGCACTCCGCTCAACAGGTTCATCACTTCTTCGAACGAAAGCGAGCGCGCGAACCGCAGCAGACCGTAGGCCCGCCAGATCTTGTCCTCGATCACCATCGGCGCGTCGCGCAGCAGCACTTCCCGCGCGCCCAGCTCGTACTCGATCACCCGTTCCACGATCTTCTCCAGGTGCTCGACCAGGTCCTCCTCGCTCTTGCCGCGCGTGGTCTGGTTCGAGATCTGGAAGAAATTCCCGCCCACTTCCGAGCCTTCGCCGTAGAGTCCGCGGAAGGTCAGGCCTACCTGGCCGATGCCTTGCAGTACCCGGCCGATCTCCTTGGTCAGCACCAGCGCGGGCAGGTGGATCAGAATGGAGGCGCGCAGCCCCGTCCCGACGTTGGTCGGGCAGCTGGTCAGGAACCCGTACCCGTGGTGATACGCGAACGGCAGCAGCGCCCCCAACTCGTCGTCCAGTTGGTCTGCGCGCTGGTAGGCTTCCTGCAACCGCAGCCCCGAGCACAGCGACTGGAGGCGGAGATGGTCTTCTTCGTTGACCATCACGCTCAGCGATTCGTGCGGCGCGACCACCAGCCCCGCCCCGCGGGTGGGCGTTTCTCCGTTTCCGCCCGCCAGCTCGCGCGAGAGCAGGTGCCGTTCCAGCAAGACCCGGCGCGAAGCCGGGGCCAGCGCCCGCAGGTCGAACGCCAGGCCGCCCTTGACGCTGGTCTGCTCGACCGCCTGGCGGACCTGCTCCAGGATCTGTTCCCGCTCTGCGTCACGGGTCCTGGTGTTGAAGTGATGCCCCTGGAGGTTGCGCGCCAGGCGTACTCGCGTGGACAGCACGATCGCTGCATGGGGCCCGCTGCCTTCCAGCCAGCCGAGCCCGAAGTCGGAGAGCGCCGTCACGTCGCGCATCAGGAAGCCCCCTCCAGGGCGCGGATCTGATCGCGCAGCTCCGCCGCCCGCTCGAAGTCCTCCGTCTGGACCGCCCGGTCGAGCTTGCGGCGCAATCCGGCCAGCCGTTCCTGCTGCTGGGCGCGCGTCGGATCGGGCGGCAGGTACACCTTCCCCAGGTGCTGTACTGCCCCATGCAGCCGCCGCAGCAGCGGCGTGAGATGCGGTGCGAACGCGACGTAGCACTGCGGGCAGCCCAGCCGCCCCAGCTTCTTGAACTCCTCCAGCTTCATGCCGCAGTACGGGCACGGCCCGACCGACGCCGAGCCGCCCGTCCCGCGTCCCACCTGTTCCAGGAAATCCGTGAGCGGATACTCCCCGGCGCCCGCCGCCTCCAGACCCTTCGCCGACGCGCACCCCTCGCACAGATGATAGGTGTGCATCTGGTTGTTCTCGATCTTCGTGACGTGCAGGATCGCTTCGTTCTCGCCGCAGTCGTCGCAACGCATGGTCAACTGCTTCCGGGATCAACGCTGTTCAGCTGGCCGTCCTTGACCCGCAGCACGCGATCCGCGCGCTCCGCCAGCTCCCGATTGTGCGTCGCCATCACCATGGCCACGCCCGTCTCCCGCCGCAAAATGAAGAAGAGTTCGTGCAACTGCTCTGCCGTGTGCGTGTCCAGGTACCCGCTCGGCTCGTCCGCCAGCAGCACCAGGGGCTCGTTCGCCAGTGCCCGCGCTACCGCCACGCGCTGCTGCTCGCCGCCGCTCAGCTCCCCCGACTTATGGCCTGCCCGCGCGCCCAGTCCCACCTGGTCCAGTATCGTCCTGCCCCGCGCCGCCGCCGCCGCCCGGCTCCGGCCTCCGATCAGCTGCGGCATCATCACGTTCTCCAGCGCCGTGAACTCCCGCAGCAAATGGTGGAACTGAAAGACGAAACCGATGATCCGGTTGCGCGCCGCCGCCAGCTCCCCAGCCGTCAGCGCCGCCCCGCAGCGACCCGCCAGCAGCACTACTCCGGCAGACGGCTGGTCGAGGCACCCGAGCAGGTGTAGCAGCGTCGATTTGCCCGCCCCACTCGCCCCCGTGATGGCCACGAACTCACCCGGAACGACGTCGATCTCTACCCCGTCCAGAATGGTGAGTTCACTGCCATCTTCCTCCCGGTAGACCTTGCGCAAGTTGCGCCCGGAAAGCACCGGAATCGAGGTGCCTGGCAGCGGCCGCGGCTCACTCATAGCGGATCGCATCCACCGGCAGCAGCCGCGCCGCCTGCCGCGCCGGATAGATCGTCGCCAGCAACGCGATCGCCAGGCTCAGCCCCATTATCAGGATCCCGTCCAGCACGTCCAGCTGCAGCGGCAGCTTGTCGATGAAGTACACGTCCCCCGGCAACCGAATCAGCTCGTAG
>VEPF01000201.1:2499-2711 GCA_012027055.1 Gemmatimonadota bacterium
AGCTCGTAGTGGTCCACGACCCCGATCATCACCAGCCCGCCTATGGCGCCCAGCACCGTCCCGATCACCCCGATCGCCAGCCCTTGCAGCACGAAGATCCGCAGGACCGTCTCGTCCGTCATGCCCATCGACTTGAGGATCCCTATCTCCCTCGTCTTGTCCCGCACCACCATGATCAGCGTGCTGACTATGTTGATCGCCGCCACCAGGAT
>VEPF01000277.1 GCA_012027055.1 Gemmatimonadota bacterium
CGGACCGGCTGCACACCGGGATTGCCGGGGCCAGCATGGGCGGGCTGATCTCGCTCTACGCGCTCCTGAAGTACCCGGAGACGTTCGGGCGCGCGGGCGTGTTCTCGCCATCGCTGTGGTTCTCGCGGGAGATCTACACGCTGGCCAGATCGGCGCAGCCGCTGCGGCCGGACCCGCGCATCTACCTGCTGGCCGGCGGACTGGAGAGCGCGCCGGGCGAGCGTGCGGGGGTGTATGTCGATGACCAGGCCCGCATGCTGGAAGCGCTGGCCGCGGCGGGCTTCGAGACGGGCACGGAAGTCACCGCCAGCACTCCGCCGGATGGCCGGCACGCGGAGTGGTTCTGGCGGCGCGAGTTCCCGGCGGCCTACCGCTGGCTGTTCGAAACCAGATGAGGCGACGTCCCAGGGAGGGATCGATGCGGTTCCCCTGCTCCAGGATGGTCCTGACGCTCGTGCTGTGCGCGGCCCCGCTCGCGGCGCAGCAGCCACTCCAGCTCGCTTCGCCGGACGGCCGCAACCGCGTGACCGTCCAGGTGCGCGACGGCGGCCTGTTCTACGCCGTGCAGCGCGATGGCCGCGTGCTGCTGCTGCCCTCGCGCCTGGGCTTCGAGTTCCGCGGCGCGCCGCCGCTGCGCGACTCGCTCGCCATCACGGGCGCCACCGCCGCGGCGTTCGACAGCACCTTCACGCAGCCCTGGGGCGAGGTGGCGCGCGTGCGCGACCAGCACCACGAGCTGCGGGTCGCCGTGGCGGAGCAGGGCGGGCTGCGCCGCCGCTTCGAGGTGGTCTTCCGCGCGTTCGACGATGGCATCGGCTTCCGCTACGAGCTGCCCGCGCAGCCCAACCTGGGCGACTTCGAGATCCAGGAGGAGCTGACCGAGTTCTCGTTCGGGGACAACCCGACCGCATGGTGGATCGCCTCCGACCGGCCGCGCCTCGACCGCTCCGAGCAGCTGTACTCGGCCGGTCCGCTGAGCACGCTGGACAGCGTGCAGACGCCGCTCACCATGCGCACCACGACCGGCGGCTACGTGGTGCTGCACGAGGCCGATCTCGTCGACTACCCGCGCACGTTCCTCGCCGGCCGGGGCATGGAGAGCCGCGTGCTGCGCGCCGCGCTCGCGCCCTGGGCGGACGGCGTGAAGGTGCGCGGCCGGACGCCGTTCCAGTCACCGTGGCGCACCATCCAGGTGGCGGACCGCGCGGCCGGCCTGGCGCCCGCGCTGCTGGGGCTGAAGCTCAATCCGCCCAGCCGGATCGCGAACCCCTCCTGGATCAGACCCATGAAGTACGTGGGCATCTGGTGGGGGATGCACCTCAACCTGAACACCTGGAAGGCCGGGCCGCAGCATGGCGCCACCACCGAGAACGCGAAGCGGTACATCGATTTCGCCGCCCGCAACGGCTTCGGCGGCGTGCTGGTCGAAGGCTGGAACCTGGGCTGGGGCGGATACCTGAGCGACCAGCTGGAGCAGTTCGACTTCATCAGGTCGTACCCGGACTACGACCTGCCCGCGGTGGCGGCATACGCGAAATCGAAGGGGGTGGAGCTGATCGCGCACAACGAGACGCAGGGCCAGATCGCGAACTACGAGCAGCAGCTGGAGGCGGCCTACCGGTACTACCAGTCGCTCGGCATCCACTCCATCAAGAGCGGCTACGTGGCGGACACGGTGGGCGGCGGCCACTCGCACTACGGGCAGTTCGCGGTGCGCCACCACCGCAAGGTCATCGAGACGGCCGCGCGGTACGACATCATGCTGGACGTGCACGAGCCCATCCATGACACCGGCGAGCGGCGCACGTGGCCCAACATGATGACCCGCGAAGGAGCCCGGGGGCAGGAGTACAATGCGTGGGGTGCAGAGGGCGGCAACCCGCCCGAGCACGAGACCATGCTGTTCTTCACCCGCCTGCTGGGCGGGCCCATGGACTTCACGCCCGGCATCTTCGACCTGCTCATCCAGAGCGCGAACGGCAGGCCGCGCGCGCCCGAGGAGGCGAGGGTGCGCACCACGCTGGCCAAGCAGCTCGCACTCTACGTGGTGCTCTACTCGCCCCTGCAGATGGCCGCCGACCTGCCGCAGAACTACGAGGGCCATCCCGCCTTCCGGTTCATCCGGGACGTGGCCGTGGACTGGGACACCACGGCGGTACTGGATGGGCGCATCGGCGACTACGTGGTAGTGGCGCGCAAGACCAGGGACCGGGACGATTGGTTCCTGGGTGCGATCACGGACGAAGAAGGCCGCACCCTGACGGCGTCACTCGATTTCCTGCCGGCCGGGCGCAGGTACGTCGCCGAGATCTACGCGGATGCGCCCGGCGCGCACTGGCTGAGCGCGCCGCTCGAGTACGCCATCTCGGAGCGGCCCGTGGACGCCACCACCTGGCTGGAGCTGAAGCTCGCGCCCGGCGGCGGACAGGCCATCCGCATCCGGCCGGCGAACTGAGCATGATCTTCGTGCGAGTTGCGCCGCGGCCCGCGGTCGCAGAGGTTGCAGGTGCGGCTTCCGCCCCGGCGAATCGACTTGACCCCAACTCCCGTGGAGCGAAACCATGACGGCACATCTCTTCCGATCCTGCCTCTGCGCGGGCGCCGTGGCCGCCTGCATCGCCGGTACCGCACACCCGGTGGTGGCGCAGGACCCGGAGCCGACGACATTCACGAACGAGGTCACGGCCAATCCGTTCGGGTAGCTGCACGAG
>VEPF01000152.1 GCA_012027055.1 Gemmatimonadota bacterium
CTTCCGGCCCGGGCGGCGGCTTACGCGGAGGGTGGGGCGGCGGCGCTCAGCGTGCTCACGGATGGCCCCTTCTTCGGGGGTGTGCTGGCGGACCTGGAGGCAGTCCGTGCGGTCGCGCCGTTGCCGCTGCTGCGCAAGGACTTCATCATCGCGCCGGTGCAGATCTGGCAGGCCCGTGCCGGGGGTGCCTCGGCGGTGTTGCTGATCGCCCGGATCCTGGACGATGCGCGCCTGGCGGAGCTGCGGGCGCTCGCGGAAGCGCTCGCACTGGCCGCGCTCGTCGAGGTGCACGACGCGGCGGAACTGGAGCGTGCGCTGGCCGCGGGGGCGGGACTGGTGGGTGTGAACAACCGTGACCTGGACACGCTCCGTACCGATCTTGAGACCACCGTTCGGCTGGCGGCGCAGGTGCCCGGAGATTGCATCCTGGTCGGCGAGAGCGGCGTGGGTCGGGTGGCGGATGTGGTGCGGTTGGCCCGGGCCGGCGTGGATGCGGTACTGGTCGGGGAGGCACTGATGTGCGCCGGCGATCCGGCCGCCCTGCTGCGGGCGTTCGCGAGCGTGCCGCGCGTGCCGCGGCCATGAGCGGCGTGCTGGTCAAGATCTGCGGCCTGGGCTCACCCGCCGATGCCGCGGCTGCGCGCGCGGCGGGAGCGGATTACGTGGGCGTGGTGCTCGTGCCCGGACGGCTCCGCACGCGCACGGTTTCGGAAGCCGCGGCCATCTTCGCGGCCGCCGGGGCCGCGCTCCGCGTAGGCGTATTCGCGGACACGCCCGTGGACGACGTCCTGGCGGCGAGTTCCGCGCTGCGGCTCGCGGCCGTGCAGCTGCACGGTTCGGAGGCCGTTTCCGCGCTGGTCCGGCTGCGCGCAGGTGGCGCTCCGGAGCTCTGGAAGGCCGTGCCGGCCCAGGCCGATCTGGGCGCCACCGTGGCCGCGCTGGACCGGTATGCGGCGGTGGCGGACGCGATCGTGCTCGACGGCGCCGATGGTGGGCGGGGGGTGCGGTTCGACTGGACCGCGTTCAGGGGCGTGCGGGACCGGTTGCCGCGGGCCGTGCGGCTGGTGGTCGCCGGCGGGCTGGCGCCGGACAACGTGGCGGCCGCGGTGGCCGCACTCGGCCCGGACGTGGTGGACGTGAGCAGTGGGGTGGAATCGGCGCCGGGCGCGAAGTCCGGAGCCCTGATGCGGACCTTCGTCGCGGCGGTCCGTGGTGGTGGGATGGAATGACCATGGAGAAGCTCGAATCCAGGTTTGGCCGCTTTGGCGGACGGTACGTGCCGGAGACCCTGGTCCCGGCCCTCGATGAGCTCGCGGCCGCCTACCAGCAGGCCGCCGCGGAGCCCGCCTTCTGGGCGGAGCTGGACCAGCTGTTGCGCGACTACGTCGGTCGTCCCACCCCGCTGTACCAGGCCGAGCGTCTGGGCGCGCAGGCCGGTGCCGCCGTCTATCTGAAACGGGAGGACCTCAACCATACCGGCGCGCACAAGATCAACAACACGCTCGGCCAGGTCCTGCTCGCGCGGCGCATGGGCAAGCGGCGCATCATCGCGGAAACCGGTGCGGGGCAGCACGGCGTCGCCACCGCCACCGTCGCCGCGCTCTTCGGCCTGGAGTGCGTGGTGTACATGGGCGAGGAAGATGTGCGGCGCCAGGCGCTCAACGTCTACCGCATGCGCCTGCGCGGCGCCGAGGTCCGGACCGTGACCTCCGGCAGTCGCACTCTCAAGGACGCAACCAATGAAGCCATGCGCGATTGGGTGGCTTCGGTCGGAACCACGCACTATATTATCGGCTCGGTGGTAGGGCCGGATCCGTATCCTCGCCTGGTGCGCGATCTGCAGTCGGTAATCGGGCGCGAGGCCCGTGCTCAGGTGCTCGAACGGACCGGGCGTCTGCCCGCCGCCGTGGTCGCCTGCGTCGGGGGCGGCGCCAACGCGCTCGGCATCTTCCACGCCTTCGTCGGGGATGCGGACGTGGAGTTGGTGGGTGTCGAAGCCGCCGGCGAGGGTTTGGAGAGTGGCCGGCATGCGGCCTCGCTGGGCCAGGGCCGGCCCGGCGTGCTGCACGGTGCCTACAGCTACCTCTTGCAGGACGCGGCCGGACAGGTGGCGCCCGCGCATTCCATCTCGGCCGGCCTCGACTACCCGGGAGTCGGACCGGAGCATGCCTACTTGAAGGACAGCGGCCGAGCGCGCTACGTCAGTGTCACGGACGCGGCGGCGCTGGCCGGGTTCCGCGCGCTGGCTCAGCTCGAGGGCATCATCCCGGCCCTGGAGAGCGCGCATGCGGTCGCGTACGTGCTGGCGGAGGGGAATCGTTGGGAGCAGGCCGGGCCGGTGCTCATTTGCCTGAGTGGGCGAGGCGACAAGGACGTCGCCCAGGTGGCGGGAGTCAGCTGAGCCGCTGCGCATCGCCATGGGACCTCCGGAGGTTGGCCCTCGAATGGTCAAGCAGTCATCCCTGATCGAAGACGGCGCTTCCGAGCAGCGCGGCGATGCCCCTGCGGTGCTCCGGCAGCCGGGGCCGGAGCCGGCTCCAGCCAGTGCCGATCCGGAAGCGGCCGTCGTCATCGGCGCGTTCGTCGCCGCGCTGGACAAGGCGGCCCGGGCGCGTCGGCTGTACCAGGCCAACAACCCCGTGTACCGCGGGTTCCTGACCGGCCTGCAGGCCGCCACCGAGCGCAAGTGGCAGGAGCTGGGCAG
>VEPF01000339.1 GCA_012027055.1 Gemmatimonadota bacterium
CGATCGAGGCCGCGGCGCTGCAGAGCCACTGCACGGCGCCGACCAGCTCTTCGGGCTGGCCGAAGCGGCCCATGGGGGTCCGGGCCAGGATGGTGCGGGAGCGTTCGGTGTAGCTGCCGTCGGGCGCGATCAGGACGTCGCGGTTCTGGGTGGTGATGAAGAACCCGGGGGCGATGGCGTTGACGCGGATGCCGGAGCCGTGGCGGCGGGCCATGTCGACGGCGAGCCAGCGCGTGAAGCTTTCGACCGCGGCCTTGGCCATGGAGTAGCCGAGCACGCCGCTCATGGCCTGTTGCGCGGCCATGGACGAGATGTTGACGATGCTGCCGTGGCCACGGGCTGCCATGCCCTCGGCGAACTCGAGCGAGGGGAGCACGGTGCCGTGCAGGTTGAGCCGGAGCACTTCCTCGTGGGCGTCGAGCGGCACCTCGAAGACGTCCCGTTCGTCGCTGCGGGCGCGGGCGACGTTGCCGCCGGCCGCGTTCACGAGGATGTCCGCGCGTCCCCAGCGAGTCTCGATGGCGCGCCGGGCCTGGTGCAGCGACGCCCGGTCGAGCACGTCCGCGGTGAACGGCTCGGCCGATCCGCCGGCGGCCTGGATCTCGGCCGCTTTGGCGGCGGCGGCTTCGGCGCGCCGGTCGAGCAAGGCCACGTGCGCGCCGGCCGCGGCGAGGCCTTCGGCGATGCGTCCGCCGAGCACGCCGCAGCCTCCGGTGACGACCGCCACGCGGTCCTGCAGTGAAAAGGCGTCGTTCATGGCGTCCGAGCGATCACGGGCCGGGTCTCTGGGGTGCGTGGTCGCAGCTTAGCCCGCGCGCGCGTCGGGCGTCAAGCGGGCGGCGCCCGGGTGGCTGCGCACCTCAGCGGGCCGGCCGGACCCGGGCCAGCAGCCCGGCCGGATCCACGTCCGCGGCCGTCCTGAGGAGCACCGGGTGCGTGGTGCCGGGCACGGTCACGAAACGACCGCCATCCCGCGTGAAGCCGGTGGCCGCGGGAGGCGGCGCCGCGGGCAGCGCGCGCAGCGCGTCCACTGCGGGCGCGGGCGCGCGCCACTGCAGCAGTTCCACCGGCCCCGCGGCCGTGACCTGGCGCACGCGCACCAGGGCGGGCTGTGCCCGCGGCGCGACCGCGATCTCCTGGACGGCCGCGTCGGCGACCAGGTTGATGCGCTCGCCGAGTAGCCGCTCGGCCGCTTCCCGGCTCGAGATCTCCCAGGCGACGTCCGCGTCCCCCGGGTAGCCACCCGCGCCCGCTTCCGCGACGACGCCGGGTGCCGGGCGGGGCGCGGCCGTCAGCCCGGCTGCAGGCGCGGCGGCCGCGCTCACGGCGCTGACCCGCGCGCGTTCGGCCGCTCCGCCCGCCAGGTTGCCGGCAGCCGCTTTCTCGGCCGTCACGGCGAGGTCGGCGGCGGCCACCGCGCGCCGCTCCGCCGGTTCGCGCGCGGCCGCGGCGGGCTGCAGCTGCTTCGCTTCGGCAGAGAGCACCACACCACCCACCCCGCCGGCCGCTTCGCCGGCGGGGGCCGCCGCGTCCGCCCGCCAGCGCTCCGCCCCTCTCATCCCGCCACCCGGAGCCGGCGGCGCCGGAGCCGTGTCCGCCCGCGCCAGGGCCGGTGTCTGCGCCGGTGCCGCGGCAGTCTGCGCGGGCGCGGTCGATTCCGGTGAAGCCGCCGCCTGCTCCCGGCGCGCGTCGGAGCCGGCGCCGCCGCGCCAGAGCTGGCTCCCCATCCAGCCGGCGCCCACCGCGAGCAGCACGCTGGCGGCCCAGGCCAGCGGCAGCCAGGCCGGTCGTGCCCTGGCCGGGCGCATGGTGGGCGCGCGGGGCGTGAGTTGCGGCGCCACCAGGTCGAAGGGCGGCGTCTCGATCTCGGGCGCGGCCGCGAGCAGGATCCCGGCAGCGCGGGCGCGCAGCCGCTCGGCACGCTGGAGCTCGGCGGAGCAGACGTCGCACGCGTGCAGGTGCGCGGCCACCCGGTCCCGCGTCTCCGCGTCGAGCGCGCCCGCGGCCGGACCTCGCTCGCGGTCATCGAGGAACGCCTGCAGGGTGCCTTCGTCAACGTGCCACATGTCGTGCCTCCAGCGCTTCGTGCGCTTCCACCAGCCTGCGCCTCGCCCGCGCCAGTGTGGTGCCGATCGCGCCGACCGCCAGGCCGGCTTGCGCCGCGATCTCGGGGTAGCTGAGCCCCGCATCCCAGAGCAGCAGCACCTCGCGGTCGCGCTCGCCGAGCTCTTCCAGCGCGGCCCGCGCGGCCGCCTCGCGTTCCGCGCGCTCCACGCGCTCGCTGTCATCGGGCTGCACCGCGTCGCGGGCCGCGCCCTGCAACAGCGTGAGGTGCCGCTTGCGGCGGAGCACCTGCTTCGCCTCGTCTTTCGCCAGGTTGGCC
Source organism: Gemmatimonadota bacterium (assembly GCA_012027055.1). Classification (GTDB taxonomy): domain Bacteria; phylum Gemmatimonadota; class Gemmatimonadetes; order Longimicrobiales; family RSA9; genus VEPF01. The sequence continues at coordinate 2,384 of VEPF01000339.1, forward strand.
GCGATCGAGAACAGCCACGCGCGCGCGTGTTCCGGCTCCTGTCCGCGGGCCGCGTGCTGCAGCGCCCGCGCGAACACCTCCTGCGCGAGATCCCGGGCGCGTTCCGCATCCCAGACCTTGCGGTGCAGGTAGCGCACGAGATCCGCGCAGGTTTGCCGGTACAGTTCCGCCCAGTCGATCAACGGGTCTTCACCTTCTCCCCCCGGAAGTCACGCACCAGCTGCGCGAGCGTGTCCGCGTCCAGCTGCTCCTGGCCGCGCTCGCTGCCGATCCGCACCGACACCTGTGCCCCCGCCACCAGCACCTGCGGCAGACCGGAC
>VEPF01000193.1 GCA_012027055.1 Gemmatimonadota bacterium
CCAGGAGACTGCCACCGCAAAGTTGCCGACCGCGTACTCGATGATCAGGTCCCAGCCGATGATCCACGCCACCAGCTCGCCGAACGAGGCGTACGCGTACGTGTACGCGCTCCCCGACACCGGGATCATGGCCGCGAACTCGGAGTAGCAGAGCACCGCGAAGCCGCATGCCGCCGCCACCAGGATGTAGGAGATCACCAGCGCGGGGCCGGCGCCCAGGTGGTGCGCGCCGCCCGCCACGGCGGTGCCCGCGCCCGAGAAAATGCCGGCGCCGATGATCGCGCCGATGCCGAGCGCGGTCAGTTGCCAGACGCCCAGGGTGCGCTTGAGGGTGGGGGCGCCGGCGTCGCTCGGCAGGGCCTCGGCCTCGGCGATGGTCTTGGTGCGGAACAGCTGCGTGCCGCCCGGGTGCGCTTTCACATCGGCCATGCAGGGATCCTGGTGAGAGGCCGGGGTCTGAACCGGGAACCCGGCAATCAGCGCACCCGGCGGGGGCCGTGTCAAGGGCCGGGCGCCCCGGCGGGAGCACGGAAGCACCCGTCCGCACGGGCCGCAGGCGCGTCACGGCGCGCGCGGCGGTAGGCAGCGTGCGCGCGCGCGGTTAGTTTTCAGTACGCAGGCGGCACGTCGATCGGCCGCGCGGCGAGGAATCGAGGAAGGGGAGCAGGGCATGTCGGAGCTGCAGGTGCGGACGGACGAATGGGCGAACACGCTGACGCACGCGGGCGGCGTGGCGGCGAGCGCGCTGGGCGGGGCCATGCTGATCGTCATGGCCGCGCTGCGCGGCACGGCCTGGGACGTGGTGGGCGTCTCCATCTTCACGGGCGCGCTGCTCGCGCTCTACGGCGCATCCACGGCCTACCATGCGACGCGCCGCCCGCAGGTCCGCCGGCACCTCAAAGTCCTGGACCACTGCGCCATCTACCTGCTGATCGCGGGCACGTACACGCCCGTCATGATCGGCCGGCTGCGGGGCGGCTGGGGCTGGAGCCTCTTCGGCGTGATCTGGGGCCTGGCCGTGGCCGGCATCGTCTTCAAGCTCTTCTTCACCGGCCGCTTCCGCCTGGTCTCCACGGGGATCTACGTGGCCATGGGCTGGCTGGTGCTGATCGCGGTCGGGCCCATGCTCAGCCGCCTGGGCACCGCCACGCTGCTGTGGCTCCTGGCGGGCGGCATCGCCTATACCGCCGGTACCCCCTTCTACCACGCGGTCCGGCTGCGCTACTCGCACGCGGTCTGGCACCTCTTCGTGCTGGCCGGGAGCATCTGTCACGCCATCGCCGTGGCCACCGCCCTGTGAATCGGGCGACGCGCCATCCGGCCCTCGCGGCGCACGCCCCGGCCCCGTAATCTCAACGCCACCTCAAATCACAGGAGCGCAGTTTGAGCACGCGTACTTTCATTGCGGCCGTTGCCGTCCTGGCGCTGGCCGCCTGCGGCGGCGACAAGGCGCCGGCCACGGACGAAGCGGTACCGGCCACCACGGACACGGCTGCCCCGGCCGCCGCGCCGGCCACACCGGTCGCGCCGGAGTTCCCGGGCGTCGACACCGCGCAGATGCAGCGCACGGCTTCGGGCATGTACATGAAGGACGTGAAGCCCGGCGAGGGCCCGGCGCTGGTGGCGGGCCAGACCGCCGTCGTGCACTACACCGGCTGGTTCACGGACGGCACCAAGTTCGACTCGAGCCATGACCGCGGCGCGCCGTTCCCGGTCGAGAGCGTCGGCTCCGCACCGGTGATCCCGGGCTGGAACGAGGGCCTGCAGGGGATGAAGGCCGGCGGCGAGCGCGTGCTGGTGATCCCGTCCGCGCTGGCCTACGGCGTCGGCGGCATGCCGCCGGTCATCCCGCCCAACGCCACGCTGGTCTTCCTCGTGCAGCTGCAGGAGATCAAGTAGCACCGGTCCGGCCCGGGTCCCTGGTGCGGGTGGGACCTGCACCGGGGCGCCGCGGCACGGTCTCGGGATGCACGAAGGGCCGCCCGATCCGGGGCGGCCCTTCGTGCCGGCACTGGCAGCGCTCAGCCTTCCTGGCGGAAGGCGTTCTTGGCGACGTCGAAATGGACGCCCTTCATGCGCTTGATGCCGCTTTCCGTCTGCTTGAACACCGTCTTTTCGGTGGGACCCTTGCCGTCCTTGTCCGTCCAGAAGAACGGCGTAGGGGTGCCATCTTTCTTGAAGATCCTGGTTCTTGCCATGACCGCTCCGCTTCCCGGGAATTGAAGCGCGCCGCCAGGGGCGCGGGCTGCTTGGTAAGGCGGGTACGGGCAAGTAATACCCGGGAAGCGGCAGCCCGGTCCTGCGGCCGCGGTTCGGCCGGCGCGCGCCCGGCGACGGTCGCAGACTGCGGGGTGGGGCAGCCGGCGCGGCCGGAGCTGCCGCCCGGGCCCAGGGACACCGGTCAGTCGGGTGTGAAATGCAACCGTTCCGCATTCTCAGCATCGATGGTGGCGGCATCCGCGGCATCATCCCCGCGCTGGTGCTGCAGGAGATCGAGCGGATCACCGGCCGGCCCATTGCCGGGTCCTTCGACCTGATCGCCGGCACCTCCACCGGCGGCATCCTCGCCCTCGGCCTGGCGCGCCCGGGCCCGGCCGGCGGGCCGGCATTCAGCGCGGCCGAGCTGGTGCAGCTCTACGAGCGCGAGGGTGGAGTGATCTTCTCGCGCTCGCTCTGGCACCGCGTCCGGGCGCT
>VEPF01000064.1 GCA_012027055.1 Gemmatimonadota bacterium
CGCCGCCGAAGACCCAGGCCGCGCTCCTCGAGGCCATGCAGGAGCACCGGGTCACGATCCAGGGGCGCACCTATCCGCTGGACGAGCCGTTCCACGTGTTCGCCACCCAGAACCCGATCGAGCTGGAGGGCACCTACCCGCTGCCCGAGGCGCAGCTGGACCGGTTCATGTTCCAGATCATCATCAATCACCCGCCGGTCGATGAGGAGCTGCAGGTGGTGCGCTCGACCACGGTCATCCCCGACTACCGGTTCGAGCACGTGGTCAGCGGCGCCGACCTGCTCGCCTTCCAGCAGCTGGTGCGCAAGGTGCCGGTCGCGGAGCCGGTGCTCGGATACGCGGTGACGCTGGTGCGCGCCTCGCGCCCGGACGGCACCAGCCCGCCCGAGTTCGTGAAGAAGTGGGTGTCCTACGGCGCGAGCGTGCGCGCCGCGCAGTACCTGGTGCTGGGCGGCAAGGCGCGCGCGCTGATGCGCGGCCGCTACCACGTCGCCATCGAGGACATCCGCGCCCTCGCGCATCCCGTGCTGCGCCACCGCATCCTGCGCAACTTCCACGCGGAGTCCGAGCGCGTCAGCGGCGATCAGCTCATCGACCAGCTGCTCGCCGTGGTGCCCGCGCCCCGGTCCGGGATGTAGCCATGGTACGGGTGCGGCACAGCTCCGAGGCGATCCCGGGTTCGGGGTTCATCGATCCGCGCGTGCTCGCGCGCATCGGCAACCTCCAGCTGGTGGCCCGGACCGTGGTGGACGGCTTCATCAACGGCCTGCACCGCGCGCCCTACCTGGGGCTCTCGCTCGACTTCGCGGAGCACCGCGCCTACCTGCCCGGCGACGACATCCGCCGCATCGACTGGCGCCTCTACGCCCGCACCGACCGCTACCACGTGAAGGAGTTCGAGGCGGACACCAACGCCAACTTCACCGTGGTGCTGGACACCTCCGGCTCGATGGGCTACGGCAGCGGACCGGTCAGCAAATTCGACTACGCGCGCTTCCTGGCCGCGAGCCTGGCCTACTTCTCGCACGACCAGCGCGACCGCGTGGGCATGGTGAGCATCGCCGAGGACGTGGTGGACTACGTGCCCAACTCGGCCAAGCACATGGACGTGCTGCTGCACACCGTGGCCCGGGCCCGGCCGCACGGACGGACGGACCTGGCAAGGTCGCTGCGCAAGGTCAACGAGCTGCTCCGCCGGCGGGGCATCGTGGTGCTCATCTCCGACCTCTACGATGACGCGGAGCGCATCATCCAGGCGGTGTCGCCCCTGAAGTACCGGGGGCACGACGTCATCGTCTTCCACGTGCTGGACCCGGCCGAGCTGGACCTGCCGTTCGACGAGCCGACCAGCATCGAGGACCTGGAGACCGGCGAGCGCCTGCCCATCGTCCCGGCCGCGCTCCGGGAGCGCTACCGCGAGCTGGTGCGGGCGCACGCCGCGGCGCTGGGCAAGGGGCTCACCAACCGGCGCATCGACTACGCGCTGCTCGATACCTCGCAGCCGCTCGACGAGGCGCTCTTCACCTACCTCGCCACCCGCGAGCGCCTCTCCCGGAGCCGCTGATGCAGTTCCTCGCGCCCCTCTTCCTGGCCGCCGCGGCCGCGGTCGCGATCCCGGTGATCCTGCACCTGATCCAGCGGGAGAAGCGCGAGGCAATACCATTCCCGTCGCTCATGTTCCTGAGCCGCATCCCGCACAAGGCCACCCGCCGCCGCCGGCTGCGGGACCTGCCCCTGCTGGTACTGCGCGTGCTCGCGCTGGTGCTGCTCGCGGCCGCGTTCGCCCGCCCGCTGCTGCGCCGGGATGCGGGCGCGCGCGTCGCCGCGTCGCCCGCGCGCGAGCTGGTGCTGCTGCTGGACCGGTCCTACAGCATGCGGGCCGGCGATCACTGGGAGCGCGCCGTGGCCGCGGCCCGGGCCGAGATCGCGCGGCTCGGGCCGGCGGACCGGATGAGCATCGTCGCCTTCGATGATGGCGCGGGCGTGGCCGCGTCTTCGACCGCGGACCGCGCCGTGCTGCGCGCGGCGCTGGACGGGCTCGAGCCCGGCTGGAGCGGCACGCGCTACGATCCCGCCCTGCGGTTGGCGGGCAACCTGCTGGCGAGCTCCCCGCTGCCCCGGCGCGAAGTGGTGCTGATTAGCGACTACCAGCGCGCCGGTTTGGGCGATGGCCTCGAGACCCGCCTCCCCGCCGGCGTGGAGCTGCGCACCGTAGCGCTCACCGGCGGCGGAGCGCCGAACCTGGCGGTTGCGGGCGTGACCTTCCGGCGCGAGCAGTTCGGCGGCCAGGAGCGGGTGACCGCGACCGCACGCATCGTCAACACCTCCGGGGAAGCGGTGCCGGACCGCGCCGCGGCCCTGCTGCTGGATGGGCGCACGCTGCACACCCTGCCGGTCAGCGTGCCGCCGCACGGGGCGGTCACGCTGAGCTTCCCGGCCTTCACGCTCTCGCGCGCGGTGCGTGGCGAGGTCCGGCTGACCGGCGACGCCCTGGCGGCCGACGATGCGCAGTACTTCGCGCTCGCGCCCGGGCAGGCCATCGACGTCGTGGCGGTGGAAGGGCGCGCGGGCGCCTCGCTCTACGTGGCCTCCGCGCTGGGCGTGGGCGGTGAGCCCGGCTTCCGCGTGACCGTGCGCCGCGCGCCCGGGGGCGAGCCGGCCGGTACGGACGTGGTGCTGCTGAACGA
>VEPF01000020.1 GCA_012027055.1 Gemmatimonadota bacterium
GCGTTCGACAGCGTCGTGGTCGTGACGGTCACGGCCGGCACGGCGTCGATGGTGAGCGCAAACGCCTTTGCCGCGCTCACCGCCCCGCTGGTCGCCTGCACGGTGAAGTTGAACGACCCTGCCGTTGTCGGGGTGCCGCTGAGCAGGCCACCCGCGGAGAGGCCAAGCCCACCCGGCAGGCTGGACCCGCTTGCCAGTGCCCAGGTGAAAGTGCCGGTTCCGCCGCTGGCGGCGAGCTGCCGGCTATACGCCACGTTCACCATGCCATTGGAGAGCGGACTCGCGGTGGTGATGCTGACGGGTGCAAACGCGATGGTGATACTCAGTTGCTGCGTGTCGCTCCTGCTGCCGCTGCTCGCCTGGACCGTGAACGTGCTGGTGCCTGCCACCGTCGGCGTACCGCTGAGCAGTCCGGAGGCGGACAGCGTGAGGCCGGCCGGCAGCGCGTCGCCCGAGCTGCGGCTCCACGTGTACGTGCCATTGCCTCCGGTGGCCGCGAGCTGCTGGCCGTAGGAGGTGCCGACCGTGCCCTCAGGCAGCGTGGTCGTGGTGATCAGGACATCGGGAAGGGCGGCGCCGATCGTGATGGACAGGCTCATCGTGGCCGTCCTGGTCCCACTGACCACCTGCACCGTGAAGCTGCTGGTGCCCTGCCTGGCCGGCGTGCCGGCGATCTGGCCGGACACGGAGAGCGCGAGCCCGGAGGGAAGCGTGTCGGCGCTGGCCAGGCTCCAGACGTAGACGCCCGTGCCGCCCGTCGCTGCGAGGGTCGCGGCATACGCCTCACCGACGTTGCCGCCGGGCAGGGCCGCAGTGCTGATCACCACCAGCGGAACGGCGGAGCCGATCACGATCGAGAGCGCCCTGGTCGCTTCCTGGGCACCGCTCGTCGCTCTGACGGTGAAGGTGGACGTGCCCTGCGTGCCAGGCGTGCCGGTTATCAGGCCCGTGGACGACAGGGTCAAACCGGGCGGCAGCGACGACCCGGACACTAGTGACCACGTGACCGTGCCGGCACCGCCGGTGGCCGTGAGTTGCTGGCTGTAGGGATCACCCACCACGCCGGCGGCGAGGGTCGTCGTGGTGATGGTGACGGTCGGTGGCTGCACCGTGATGGTGAGGTCCTTGCTGGCCGTCCGATTGCCACTCGTCACCTGCACGGTGAACGTACTGGTCCCCTGCGTCGTGGGGGTACCACTGATCACGCCGCCGCCCGACAGATTGAGCCCGGCCGGCAGGGACCCCGTGGTACGGCTCCAGGTGTAACTGCCGGTCCCACCGGCAGCCCTGAGCGTATCCGCATAAGGCGCGTTCTGAACGGCCACCTTCAGGGCAGGTCCGCTCGTGATGCTCACGGGCGGCGGCTGCACAATGATCGTATAGGATTTCTCGGCCTGGCCGCCGCTGACCGCGCGCACCGAGAACGTGTAGGTCCCGGCGGTGGTCGGCGTGCCGGAGAGCACGCCCGCTGCAGAAAGCGTGAGTCCGGGCGGCGGCGACTGGCTGGCAATGGTCCAGGTGTAGCTCCCCAGGCCACCGCTCGCAGTCAGGGTCTGGTTGTATGCGGCGCCGACTTCGGCATCCGGCAGCGTGGCCGTGGCGATGGTGACCGCAGGCTGGGCCACCGTGATCGTCAGCGCCTTCGCCGCGCTGGCCGTCCCACTCACGGCCTGAACGGTGAAACTGCTCGTCCCGGCGGCAGTCGGCGTCCCGCTGATCGTGCCCGAGGCGTACAGCGTGAGGCCGGCCGGCAAGGTGCCGCTGGTCAGCGCCCACGTGTACGTCCCGCTGCCGCCCGAGGCGGCGAGAATCTGCTCGTACGCCGCGCCGACGGTACCGTCCGGCAGGCTCGTGGTGGTCACACCCACGGCCGGGAACGCGATCGTCAGGGCGAACGATTTCGTGGCGGTCCGGGCGCCGCTCGTCACCTGCACGGTGAAGCTGCTGGCACCGCTGGCCGTCGGCGTACCGCTGAGCAGGCCCCCGGCGGAGAGCGTGAGGCCGGCCGGCAGCGCGCCGCTGGCAACCGTCCATGCGTAGCCGCCCGAACCACCGCTGGCGGCGAGCGTCTGACTGTACGCGGTTCCAACCGAGCCGCCCGGGAGCGTGCCCGTGGTGATCACCACCTCGGGCGCCTGGATGTTGACGCTCAGGCCGCGCGTCGCGCTTTGCTTGCCGCTGGTCGCCTGCACGGTGAAGCCGCTCGTGCCGGCGGTGCCAGGGGTACCGCTGATCGCCCCGTTCGCGGCAAGTGTGAGCCCGGCTGGCAGCGCGCCGCTGCTCACACTCCAGGCGTATGCACCGGTTCCGCCCGAAGCCGCCAGGACCATGCTGTAGGAGACCCCCACGGTGCCTTCCGGCAGCGAACTGGTCGCGATCGAAATCGGATCGGGCACGGGGCCCGTAGAACCCCCGTCGCCACAGGCGACGAGCAGTGCCAACGTCAGCAGCAGTGCGTTTTTCATCAGATATTGCGAAGTGCGGTTCCCGTCCCGAGCCCGCAAGGGTATTGATTGCAGTGCGCCAAGTACAGCGACAATAATGGCTTGCGATCCTTGTCGGGATCCGAGTGGACTTCCGTCCCCGGCCTTGGCGCACTGCCCCCATGCCGTGCGTGGCAATTCGGAGACCAGCCGTTTCGCGCATGCCGACCAATCATGCGCGGGAGCCGTAGTACGCCTGGCCGCCTGTGCGCGTTCCGCAGCACACGGTCATGTGCGCCTCGTCTTCTTGACCGGAGCACCACGGGTGCGTTGCGCTTCCGCGACGATTCGGCTCGAAGGCCGTTGCCGTCCGCAGGGTACGGTTCCTATGCTGGTAGCGGCAGGTCCTGCAGTTGCGGCAGCGGAGGCTGTGTGAGCCCGAAATCCGCACTCCTACCGATCGTCCTGGGGCTGGTGCTGGCCGCCTGCGCGGACCGCGGCGGGGTGCGTAAACCGGGCGAAAGCGCGAGCCTGGCCGCGGATTCGCCAGCCTTCGCGACGGATTCTCAGCCGGTCGCCGCAGATACGGGCGGCACGGCGAGCGGCTGTGTCCGCGGCGCAGCGGAACCGATCTTCGCAGCCTCGGAGTTCACGCGGACCTCGTTGTTCACGGGAATTGAGCGGGTGCGCGCGGGCGATTCGATCGGCCTGACGGTGCGGCACTACGGCTGTGCCCACTACGGGCTGGATCTCGAGTTCGTGTGGAGCGAGGGTGCGATGCCCGGGTGGGCAGCCGCGCTCGAGCAGGGGGCGCGCCTGCTGGAGTCCATTCCCGCCGCTGAGGCCAACCGTTCCCTGGTGCGGAGCCTGGCCGGCGGCATCAGGTTTCTGGCCGCGGACTCGGCGGCCGGAAGCAGGGCGCTGTCGGAACTGGAGACCCTCTCCGTTTCCGTGCCGGCCGCCAATACCCTGCTGGTGCGTTACGACGTCGCCCTCTGAGCAGGCCTACGGTTTCCGTGGCATCTCGATGTGGAACGCCGGGTCCGCGGGCGGGCCCAGCACCTTGCTGACCGCCTTCTGGGCCCGGAGCGCACTCACGAAGGCCTTGTGCTTCGTGGACGGAATCGAAGCCGGGTCGACGTCGAATACGTAGTGCGTGCTGCTGAGGTGTCTCGACACCCGGGCCGGCCCGAGCTCTTCGATCTTCTTCCGCATGAGCTCGATGACCTCGTCCTTCGGCTTGTCCTTGGAGCGGCTGTAGACATCGATCACCTTGTCGCCCGCCGCACCGTACAGCGCCTTGCCGTGAGCGGCGCCGTGCTTCACGCAGTTCTCGTACATGACGCGCGCCTGTTCGGCGGGGGTGCGGCTGGCACTGGTGATGGTTGCAGTCGAGAGCCCGACCTTCTTGAGCGCCGCGAGCAGCGCCTGAGCGGCCGGCGCGGGCAGGGCCACACCATCGAGCGTCGGTTCGCCGGCGGGGACCTGCGCATTCAGGGCCCACATGACGCGGCCATCAGGTTCGACGCGACCGTCGGGCTGCTCGTCGTGCAGCACCCGGCGCTGGAACTCCTCGATGAGCTCGAGCGTGCGGGGGTCGCAGAAACCCGAGACGCGCACCGGCCGCAGCGGACTCATGCGGCCGATGCAGCGATTGAGCAGTTCCTGCACGATCTCGACGTCCGCCGCGCGGTTCGCGCAACGCTTGCCGACACTGGCCGTGATGGCTGGCATGGTTCCGTGCCGGTAATGGTCTGGACTGGCTGGGCGCGGCCGGCGCAGCAGCGGCCGACGCGGCGCCGCCCGGCACCCGACTCTGCATCGGGCGCACACTGCCAAGGTACGCGCTCGCGCGGACCGGTCAATGAGGCGGATCGGCGCCAGGCGCGGGTGCGGCCCGGAAGCGAAAACCCCCGGGGTTGAACCCGGGGGTTTTCAGAGCGGGCGACGGGGCTCGAACCCGTGACCTATAGCTTGGAAGGCTATCGCTCTAGCCAACTGAGCTACGCCCGCGGTAGCGCTGTCTGCGCTCAAAGGTGATCAGCGCCCGGGTACCGGTCAAGGCCGGCTGGCTGGAGTCGCACCGGGTGGCGCCTGGGGGCGTTACCCGCTGGCATTTGCCTGGGACACGCGTAATAGTTGAGGCAGCCAGGCCCTTACCCTCCCGGCGCAGGTGAATTCCGGTGCTGAAGCGACGCCTCGCGACTGCAGCCCTGGTCGTGGTGATCCTCCTGCTGGCCGCACCCTATGCCCTGTGGCGTGCGGCACCGGCCCGGGAGCTGGAAGTGGTGATCGTGGATCATACCGTGCCCGATCGCTCGTTCCGCGAGCACCGCGGGCTCATGTGGGTGCTCAACCACGAGAAGTACCGCTCCTCGCGGCATGGCGGCTATCTGGACGCGCGGGATTATTTCGGATTCGTCCCGGGCGACAGCGGCCGTTTCACGGTGCGCGCGCTGCCTGATCCGATCCGCGCCGACCTGATCTACCTTGCCGACACGTACGGCGTGTACGAGAAGGAGTGGTACGGCACCAACCCGCGGGGTGAGCGCTCGCCGCTGGTTTTCGGCGGCATGCAACCGGACGAGCTGGCGAAGGTCGAGCAGGCGGCGCGGGGCGGCACGCCGCTGGTGGTGGAATTCAACGCCTTCGCCAGTCCAACGCGTGCCGCCGTCCGCGAACGGCTGTACGATCTCCTGCACGTCCAGTGGTCCGGCTGGATCGGCCGCTATTTCAACGATCTGGCGGGCGCCGAAGTCCCGACCTGGGCGGTGGCGGCATACCAGCGGCAGTACCGGCAGCAGTGGGAGTTCACGGGGCCGGGCTTCGTGCTCGCCGACGAGCGGGACCAGGTCGTGGTGCTGCTGAGGGGTCGCGACTTCAGCGCCGGACAGTGCGAGATCGGCTTTGCCGATTCTGCGCGCGCTGCCCTGCGCGTGGAGGACGGGATCCGGTATCGGTACTGGTTCGACATCGTGCAGCTCCGGCCTGGGGCCCGCGAGCTGGCCTACTTCCAGCTCGACCTGACGAAGGCCGGCCGGGCGCGGCTGCAGTCCTTCGGGGTGCCGGCCAATTTCCCTGCCGTGGTGCGCTACGATGCCGGGCCGTATCGGGCGTACTATTTCGCGGGCGACTTCGTCGATACCGAAACGGTCCCGCGGTACTTCCAACTTCAGGGCCACGACCGGCTCAAGGCGTGGCTCACCTACGACCGGCCGCAGCTGGAGAACCAGGCGTTCTTCTGGCGGGTGTACGTGCCCATGCTGCGGACCATCCTGCGCGAGGCCTACGAAAGCCCGACAACCGGCTGAGCGCCCCGCAGCGGCCAAGCGGCGCGCGCTTCGAGTCCTTGTCGCAAGCCCAGGGGTGCGCCACACTGTCCGGACGCAAATCACCGGGGGTGATAGCCCCTGTCCCGCGCAGGAGGATTCGTCCATGCCAGCCCGCACCACGGCCCGGAAGACCAAACCGAAGAAGTCGGCCGTTCGGAAGCCGGCCGTCAAGAAGACAACCGCCAAGAAGACAGCCGCCAAGAAGACACCGGTCAAGAAGGTCGCCCGGAAGAAGACCAAGCGCCCATACCAGCCGATTCGTTTGAAGCTGCTGCGGCCGGTGCCGTCGGACATCGAGATCGCCCAGGCGGTCACGCCCAAGCCCATCACCCGGATCGCCGAGGAAGTGGGGATTCGGCCCGCGGAGCTGGAACTGCACGGCCGTAACAAGGCCAAGGTCGAGCTGAGCATCCTGGAGCGGCTGAAGCGCCGCCCGGATGGGAAGTACATCGATATCACCGCGATCACGCCGCCGCCGCTGGGCGAGGGCAAGAGCACGACGATGATGGGACTGAGCCAGGCGCTGGGTGCCCATCTCGGAACGCGCGTCTTCACCTGCATCCGGCAGCCGCGCCAGGGCCCGACGTTCGGGATCAAGGGGGGCGCCGCCGGCGGCGGGTACAGCCAGGTGATCCCGATGGAGGACTTCAACCTCCACCTGACCGGCGACATCCACGCCATCACGGCCGCTAACAACCTGCTCGCCGCCGCCATCGACGCGCGCATCTTCCACGAGGCACAGCAGGACGACGAGAAGTTGTTCAACGCCCTGTGCCCGAAGGACAAGCAGGGCAAGCGCCGCTTCGCGGGCGTGATGCGCCGGCGACTTCAGAAGCTGGGGATCGACAAGACGGATCCCGAGACGCTGACGCCGGAGGAGCGCGCGCGCTTCGCCCGGCTCGACATCGATCCGGCCAGCATCACCTGGCAGCGGGTCGTCGACACCAACGACCGCTTCCTGCGGCGCATCACCATCGGCCTGGGACCGGAAGAAAAGGGCATGACCCGGGAGGCCGGGTTCGACATCACGGTCGCCAGCGAGATCATGGCCATCCTGGCCCTGACCACGGACCTGAACGACCTGCGCGACCGGCTCGGCAACATCGTCATCGGCACCAGCAGGAAGGGCGAGGCGGTCACTGCCGACGATCTGGGGGTAGGCGGCGCGCTGACGGTGCTGATGAAGGATGCCATCAAGCCGACGCTGATGCAGTCGCTGGAGGGCACGCCGGTCTTCGTCCATGCCGGCCCGTTCGCCAACATCGCGCACGGCAACTCGTCGATCGTGGCGGACAAGATTGCGCTCAAGCTGGCCGACTACGTGGTCACCGAGTCCGGCTTCGGCGCCGATTGCGGCATGGAGAAGTTCATGGACATCAAGTGCCGCTACTCGGGGCTGACGCCGCACTGCGTCGTGATCGTGGCGACCGTGCGCGCGCTGAAGATGCACGGCGGCGGCCCGAAAGTGGTCGCCGGCAAGCCGCTGGACGCGGCCTACACCGACGAGAACCTGGAGCTCCTGCGCGCGGGCCTGCCCAACCTGCAGGTACACATCAGGAACGCGCGGCGCTTCGGCGTGAACGTGGTCGTGGCGGTCAACTCGTTCGCGACCGACACGGCGGCGGAAGTCGAGCTGGTGCGCCAGGCGGCCCGGGAAGCAGGCGCCGAGGACGCGGTGGTCTGCACGCACTGGATGGACGGCGGCAAGGGTGCCGTGAAGCTGGCCGAGGCGGTGCTGAAGGCGTGCGAGAAGCCGTCGAACTTCGAGTTCCTGTATCCGCTCGACTGGTCGATCAAGCAGAAGATCGAGAAGATCGCCACGGACATCTACGGTGCCGACGGGGTGGAGTACTCGCCCGAAGCCGAGAAGAAGATCGAGCTGTACACCAGGCTCGGCTTCGACAAGCTGCCGATGAACATGGCCAAGACGCACCTGAGCCTCAGCCACGATCCGGCGTTGAAGGGCGTGCCGAAGGGCTACAAGATCCCGATCCGCGACATCCGCGCGTCGGTCGGGGCGGGCTTCCTTTACCCGCTGCTGGGCGAGATGCGCACCATGCCGGGGCTGCCGACCCGGCCCGTGTTCTACGACGTGGATCTCGACCTGCAGAGCGGCCGCGTGGTCGGTTTGTTCTAGGATCCGCGGTAGCGATCTGATGCCAACGGGCCTCCCGCGAGGGAGGCCCGTGTCGTATGGCTCAGGAATGTGTGCGCGGCGGCGGGATCTCGAGCGGAACAGCCGATTGGGTGGCAGCGCTCGCAGCCCTTTACGACAGTAGCGTGCGGACCAGGGCGACGATCTTAGGAGCGGCGGCCGGATCGGCATCCAGCTCCTGGTACGGGATCTGCATTGCATCCAGCATCCCGCGGATGCCGCCATCGATGTCCCGTGCCTCTTTCTCCGTCTGAGTACGTCCCTTGGGGTTGTAGGCCTTCTTTCTGCAGAGCATAACGTGGAGCTGCCGTGCCCGCTGCAGTTCGGCCTGGATCAAAGCGAGGATGTGATCATTCTGGGAGTAGTAGTAGCAGAGGTACAGCGGGCTGTCGGTCACCACCACGTCCACCTGGCCGTAAAGGCGGACGAGCTTCCGGTTCTGCTTGGCGAATATGTAGATCTGGTCGCTCAGCAGGTATTGGCGGCCCTCCCAGACGATCTCCTTGGCGTACTCCGTGGCCAGTTCGGCGTTCACGCCCGCTTGCTTCAACAGGGCGAAGGTGGCGGCGGCGGTCGTGGACATTACCGTCCCCGGCCCGCCATAGAGGTTCCCGCCCAGGGTGCGCGCGGCCAGCAGGTCGGTTGCCATCCGGACACTCCATGCGAAGGGTGGACGCGTCCAGCGGGCTGCATGCCGCTCACTCGTCCGGCGCCCATGCGACGTAGAGGACCACGGTCCGATTGCGGGCCCGGCCGGCCTCCGTGTCGTTGGCCCAGGGCGCATCGGCCTCGCCGGCGGGCAAGACCCGCCAGCGAATGGGCGCGGCCCCGGCTTCCGTCCGGAGGACCTCCGCGGCCGCGTGGCCCCGGCCCAGCGCCAGCGACCGGTTGTCCCGCCAGCGCCCGCCCGGCCGCGTGGGCCGATTGTCGCACGCACCCACGACATCCACGACCAGCGCCTCTACGGCACCCTCGGCCCCGGCGGTCGCAGCCAGCACCCGCCCCACGACGCGCAGGGAGCTGAGTCCAGCCGCGGTCGCGGCGTCGGACCCCGAGGCGAAAATCCCGTTGGCGAACACCATACGGACCGCCTTGCCCGCTCTGGTGGCCGTGGTGCCCTCGACGCCCTCAAGCCGCTGCAGAAGCCAGGCGAGGCTCATGGCCTCCGAAGCCGGTGTCTCCGCCCGGTTCCCGGGCCCGGGCCGCTCGGTGGACTCGGCCGAGGCCGAAGCTTTAGCGGCCGACGGCAGTCCTTCTCTTTTCCCGAGGAGCAGCGCCGTCGAGATGGGGACCCACAAGACGAGGGCTGCCAGCGCGACTTTCGCGCCGACCGGAACTGCCAGCCTCAAGAATCCGACGCCAGTCGGGACCGGTGCGGGGGCCGCCTGCGGCCTGGGCGCGCGCGCCGCCAGTTCCCGTGCGCGCTGCAGCGGTCCCAGGTCGGTCCCGCACGCCGGGCACGTCGACACACCGGGTTCGAGGTCCCTCGCGGGGCAGACTGGGCAGTCCATGGGCGGGGCGCCCATCAGGCCCGCCTCCCCGGGAGCCACGAGATCAGTGCGTGGATGCACAGCGACCATAGCCAGAGGGTGAGCCAGAAGATCAGGATCCACGCCGGCCAGCGCGTGAGCCAGGCCAGGACGCCGACCATCGCCGTGCCAAGGAGGGCCCTGGACACCGTGACGCGAATGCTGTCCCCGGCGACGTTGGGCAGCGAGGCAAGGCGAAGCAGGCCAATGCCGCCCCACAGCGCCAGGACACCGAGGTCCCGATCGAGCAGGTCGGCGGTCCAGTAAAAGCGGGCAACGTCGAGCATGAGCTGCGGCGCGTACGCGCGGAAAGTGAGGAAGAAGACCGCCACGACGGCGAGGTCGATAAGCGAGTGGAGGCAGCCCCAGGCCGGGTTCACGCCGTGCCGGGCATAGGCCTCCTGGAGTTTCTTCAGGAGCGTGGGCCGGTCGCCCCGGTACTGCTGTTGGAGCCTGGTCACCTCGGGTCTGAGTGCCGGCGCCGCCTTGGCCAGGCGGTTCATCTTGAGGAACAACGGGGACTGCACCACGGCCCAGAGGATCAGGATGTAGCAGAAGATACGCAAATAGGAGGCCGGCGGTGATGTATGGGCGTGCCTCGCCAGGAAGCGGAAGAACCGGACGGTGAGCCGGTGCGCGCGCAGGTCCATGAGCCCCAGGAGTGCGGCCCGGCGGGCCGTGGCCTGCACCCACCCTCCGCCGGTCCTGGCCCAGATCATGTCGCCCGATTCCTCGGCGCGTGCAAGCAGCGCGCTCTCCAACGCGGCCCGATCCCGGGCCTCGAGAACCTCGAGCCGGAGGCTCGCCGTCCCCGCGTACGGCCCACCTCCGCCGACCGTGAGCAACTGGTGGTACCCGGTCCGCGCGGCGCCCGCGTCCCCGCGCTCCTCCGCAGCCGCAGAGTGCAGCAGCGTGAGCACGGCACGGGCACTCTTCCCCGCCCCGGCCCCGGCCGAGTCGAAGCGGGCGAGCGCAGCCGCCCGTGCCTCCTCGGACAGGTCCGCGGTGCTTCGCAGGAGCGCCGTGACAGTCTCGACCGGAACCGGCTCGGTCCGCAGCCAGGTGAGGTCGGCCAGGTCGAACGCCCGAGTCTCCGGGTTAGGAACCTCGGAGGCCGCTGCGTCTGGACGCGGCTCCACTTTCACAGCGGCGGGAATCTGGACCGCTGGCGCCTCCACCGGGCCGGCGGGCCTGCGGTAGACAAATGCGCTCGCCGCGAACATCAGGAGGAAGGCGTACAGGCCGAGCTCAATGAGCCGCGCGGCGTTGTGTCGCTTTGACCACCTAGTGGTGCAGAGCTCGACGATCACCGGCCTGTACGTATTGATCTTCACGATGGACAGAACCACGAGGAGGCCCAGGACGGCGAAGGCATAGGCGAGCCCGAGAAGCACCGGGCTCACAGGGGAGGCATGGGCGACGGCGCGGACCCAACCGCTGAGACGATCGGGATCACCAAAGGCCTTCAGGGGGAGGGCCCCGACGCCCAGGAGCGCGGCGACAACGTAGCCCACGCCCAGGAGGGACGCGTGCAACCCCCCGCGCTTCGCCCGACGGGACACCGCTGCACGGCGCCCGGAGGTGCGAGCCTCGGCGCCTGGGATTGGCACGCCCAGCCTTTCCATGATGTCCAGGATGCTCCTGGTGTTGGCCTGGGCATGCTCATTCGTCGGATCGAGCTGGCAGGCTTCGGTCAGCTCCTTGAGCGCTTCCTGGAGCCTGGATGTCAGGTCGCGGCGCCGCGCTACGACTTTCGGACTGGCCCGCTCCAGTTCCGGGATGGCGCTGTTGGCCAGAGATACCGCGTGGCCCGAGAGCGCGGCCGAAAGTAGTCTGGAGACTTCCCCGCGCGCCTGGGAATCCGAGGCCACCAACCCGAGCGCGCTCCGCAACAGCCGGATCGAAATATCCAGGTTCCCGCGCGAGGCGGCCTCGCCCGCCTGTTGCGCCAGCGTCTGCACCTGCGGCGGCAACGGGAGGGCGTGGTGCATCAGTAGCTCGCGGGCGGCTCTGGCTTGCTCCCTGGCCCGAGCCGAGCCAAGCTCCGCGCCGCGATCTAGGTCCGCCAGCCCTTTCTCGATGGCCTCGGTGCGCTTCGTTGCCTCCTCGGCCGAGGGGTTCTCCTCAGAGTCCTTCTGCGCCTTCATCACCGTCTGGATGCCCCGGTCCGTCAGCAACTCGGCCAGAGTCCGATGCTGCATCTCGGTCGGGGCGTAGGACACGGCGAGTTCCAGTATCGAGATCGCCTCTTCCCGGTCTCGGGAGTGGAGGGCGGTGGCGGCCGCAAGGGCGGCTTTCGATGCAGCCTCCCAGATCCTGTCAGCCACTTCCCCCGGAGGGGCGCACGCGGCCCCTTCCTTCCAGTGCTCGAGCGCCGCCCGGATCTGCCCGACGCTCTCCTCCTGGCGCCCCTTCAGGAACATGGCGCGGGCCTTGAGCTCCTCGACGTCCTTCGTACGCCTGGTACCTTCGGGGAGGGCTGCAATGGCGTCCAGCGCGGCCTGCGGTTCCTTGCGTTCGATGAGCGCGGCGATCCGGAAGTGAGGCGAGAGTGCCCTGCTGAGCGACTGGAGCGTGGCGTCGGCGGGGTGGGCCGCCAGGTCTGCGCCCACCTGCTCACGGATTGAGTCCAGGAGCGCTAGCCGCCCCAGCATCAGGGCTCCGCACCACAGCGGCCCGGAGCTGGTCCTGTACCCGGCGCCGCCAAGGGCCGTGGCGGTCTTCACCTCCGTGGCCAGCATCAGCTCGAGCCGACGGTACTGGTCGGCCAGCTCCTGTTGGCCTGTATTGCGATGGTGCTGTGCGAATCTCTGCAGGTCGCCCGTGAGCCGCTCGGAGAGAACGTGGCGGACTTCAGCAACAATCCCCTGCGGCACCACGGTCTGCGAGCTCCAGAAGTCGTCGCTGCTTCGGACCATGGCCCAGTAGGCGACGGCGCCTTCCCACAGGGTATGGAAGGGCGTCGATCCGGCTCCCACCAGCGCTCCTACGGCCGCGAGCCGCTCGGACGCGTCCAGCGCCCACCAGTACCAGAGGACGGCCAGGGCATGGGCGACGCCGTAGTCGGGGAACGAGCCGCGGAGCTGCCGCTCCCACATCTCGGCGGTGCCGGTCCGAGCGCTGAGCTCCAGGCAGGCGGGATCCGTCCCCGGATCCGGGCGCAGGCGGGCCAGAACCCGCGGATCGTACTGGAACATGTCCACGAGTGCCCGGTCCACGGGACGCTCCAGGATCTTCTTGGCCCGGGTGATCCTGGCGGGGTTCACACCCTCCAGCCCGGCCTTGAACGCCCGGTCGATGTCGGCGGGGCCTGCCGAGCGGTCGACGCCGAGGATCTCGTAAGGGGTCGGCTGGACCTGGAGCGGGTCCTTCATGGCTACCCTCTTCCTCCTAGAAAGTCAGGCCGGCGCTCGACAACGCCCCCTTGCCACCCAGTCGCCAGCTGTCTTCGTGACACCTGGGGTCGGGGCAATAGCGCTCCTCCGGACTCATCTCGTGCCCGCAACTCGCGCAGCGGCGCACACCCGGACGCCGACGCTGCGCCTCCGCGATGGCGGCCTGGACTCTCTGGAACAGAGACTCCAGCCGGTGGAGGACCGTCATGTTGCCACCCCTCAGGCCTCTCTCGATCTCCCCCACTTCGGCCATGAGCGCGGCGGCGGTGGCCGGATCCCCAGGCTGTATCTGTGAGACGATGGCACCCTTAAGAGCGAGGAACGCCTGTACCGCCTGGGGGAGGTCGTCCGTAGCCTTGTCCAGGGTGGCCACGGCCTCCTGGAGCTTCGCCGCGTTGCCACGGGCCAGGGCTTCCCTGGTCGCTTCGACAGCCTTGGTGATGCGGTACACTGCATTGGGATCGTCGAAGGCCCACGCATACTCGCCCAGCACGAACCCGGCGAAACGCATCAGGTTCTCGGCTCTCTCCTCCGTCGACATGCCCCCGTCTGCGCCCGCCGGCCTAGCTTCGGCCACGTCCTTGTCCAGACGGTCGACCGCCTCTACCGCGCCGTCAAAGTCCCGTGCCTTCATCCGGGCGAAAATCCCCTCACGGTTCTCCTCGAGCTTCTTCCTATCCTCGGCCGAGAGGCGGGCGGCGAGCGCGGCCAGCCGCGGCAGCACACGCTCGAGCTTGTCGATCGCCAGGGCGTCGGCATCCCCCTTTACTATCCATGGGTCAAGGGGGGTGGCGTCGCCCAGGCAGGCCGTCAGGATGAAGACGCCGGATTCGTCCAGGGAGAGCGTGACGCGGACGGGCGTATCGGCCGGCAGATTCGGAGGCAGTATGGCGAATGCCTGCCCCTGCAGCTCGTTGGCGCTGGCAGCCTTCAGGTCGTCGCCTCCGTAGATGGGGATGCTGACCATCCGTTGGCCGGGGACCTGGGTGGGGAAGGTCTGGGTTTTCGCAGTCTCCGTGGGGAACGGGTCGCCCTTCCAGATGAACAGCGTGTAGCGGTCCCCCGCGGTCTGCGTGCCGTAACTGAACGGCGCGACGTTACCGACCTGTCCTCCGGCCGCCCGGCGGTAAACGCGCAATCCTTCCTGCTCGCGTGTGACCTGGCCGGCCGCCGGCTCTTCCTCCAGGAGCAGGGACGCCTGGCAGTGGGCGCACCTTACGGCGTCGGGGTCGTTCTGGAAGCCGCATTCCCGCGTGGGGTCAGCGGGATCGGGGGCGGAGCATACCAGCCGCTCGCCGGTCCAAGCGGCCAGGATCGCGGCCCCCATTGCGACGCTGTGCTTGGGGTGCACCTTGCGCAGGACTTTGGCCGGCCCAAACAGCTCCTCCATCGAGCGCTGGACCAGGGGGACGGATGAGGCGTTGCCCGCCATCAGCACGTGGTCCACCTGTTCCGGCGTCAAGTTCTCGTTGGCGAGCGCCCTCCGGACGATGCGGAGCGCCTTCCCGTCAATCACCGGCCTCCCGACCAGCGAGGCCCCGCAGGCACCGCACCGATCCTCGCCCGGGTCGTTGGCCACTCCGCAAGCGCACACTTTGTGCGCGGCGATGAGCGGGAGGATCATGCGTTCGAACTCGGCGCGCGTGATTTCAAAGTCCACGTCGATAAGGTTGCCGTCATCATCCTGGAGCAGCCCCATCAGCACCAGGTCTGCAGAGCGAGACGCGCTCAGCCGCTCTTTCAGCTTGCCGGCCGCCTTCCGCAACTCGGCCATGAACCGGTGGTTGGAAAGCGGATTCACCCCGTACTCCTCCTTCACCCACCGGACAGCCCGATCCACGATGAGCTGATCGAGGTTGTCTCCGCCCAGCCACATATCCCCCTCGAGCGTCAGGGGAGCAAACGTGTTGCCGGCCATCACGAGCAGGGAGACGTCGAACGTCCCCCCGCCCAGATCGTAAACCAGGAGGGTGCGCGGCGTGCTGTCCTTGCTGTCCAGGCCGAACGCGATGGCCGCTGCGATGGGCTCGTCGAGGATCTGGATGACCTTCAGGCCCGCCTTGAGGCCGGCTTTGCGCGTCGCTTCCCGCTGGACCTGCGAGAAGTAGGCGGGCACGGTAACGACGGCGAGGGTGCCCTGCGCGCCCAGTTT
>VEPF01000459.1:0-6129 GCA_012027055.1 Gemmatimonadota bacterium
CTGCTCCTCGGCCGCGCCACGGGTAGCGCTGGCGAGCATCTCGCCGCTGCCTACATCGCCAGCCAGCTCGAACGCCTGGGCCTCCGGCCGTTCCCTGCCGCCGGCGACTTCCTGCTCCCCATTCCCCTGAAGGCAGCGCGCATCGGCGCTGCCACGAACGTCGTGCTCAGCCGCAATGGCGCTGACCTGACGTTCCGGAATGAGGCCGATTTCGTGGTCAATCTCGGGGGCCGGGATGCTTTTCACGATTTCGGCGGCGGCGTGATCTTCGCCGGGCCGCCGGCCATGGCCGCCGCACGGCTTCGCCGCCACGGCGACTTCCGCGGCCGCGTCATCGCCCTGACCGCGCAACCGCGCGAGGCACCTCCCCTGGTGCCCGCGCTCGTCGCTGGCGGCGCCGCCGGCGTGGTGGTGCTGGCCCCGGACACCGCCTACTACCAGCTCATCGTCCGCAGTCGCGGCGACAGCCGGTTCTTCCTGGACGCCGATGTCCAGGATCCCGTGGCGCAGCCTAACCTCCCCGTCCTCGTCGCCGGGCCCGGCCTCACGGCCGCACTGCTCGCGGGTGCCCCGCTCACGCGCGAGCTCATCGAGGGCGACAGCACCGTGGCCGTGCTCGACCTCGGCCGCGAACTGCGTGCTCACATCGCCATCGACGTCCGCGCCGTGCAGGCGGCAAACGTCGGTGGCCTGCTCCCGGGCGCGGACCCCGCGCGCCGCGACCAGCTGGTCGTCTACACCGCCCACTACGACCACCTCGGCGTCAGTGCTCCCGACCAGCGCGGCGACACCATATACAACGGCTTCTCCGACGACGCGGCCGGCGTCGGCATGCTGCTCGCCATCGCCGAAGCGCTCCGCGCCTCGCCCCCACCCGTCTCGGTGGCCTTCCTGTTCTTCACCGGCGAGGAACGCGGGCTGCTGGGTTCCGCATTCCTGGCCGCGCGCCCCCCGTTCCCGCTGCCCAACGTGCGCGGCCTCATCAACCTGGACGCCGGCGCTCCGCCTGCGCCGCCGCTCACCTGGCGACTGGCCGGCGGCAACGCATCGCCCCTCGGCAAGCTGGCCGAGCAGGTCGCCGCGCAGGCCGGCTGGAAGGCCACCTCCGGCGATGCCTCGCCCAACTCGGACTACTGGCCGTTCCTCGCCCGCGGCGTGCCGGCCATTTTCATCATCCCGGGCGGGGAATGGGAGCACGTTACGCCGGAGCAGCAGAAGGCACTCAACGAGCGCTGGAATCACTATCATGAGCCGGCCGACGAGTGGAACCGGGAGTTCCCGCTCTCCGGCCTCGAGCGCTACGCCGATCTCGCGCTCCGCGTCGGGCTCGCGCTGACCCGCAGAGTGGCCGGCAGGACGGATCGGCAGCGATGCAACCGCGGGCGCGCGCCGCGCCCGGCCCCGGCGAGTCGGCCGGGCAACTGACAATGCACCGACACGGGAGGATGTATGGCGCTTGCGGAACGTAGCGCGCGTTCGGTTTGGGAAGGTGATCTCCTGAAGGGTAGCGGCACGGTCACTTTCGGCACCGGAGCCATCGGCGAACAGCAGATCAGCTGGCCCGCCCGCACCGAGGCCGCCAATGGCAAGACCAGCCCCGAAGAGCTCATCGCCGCCGCCCAGGCCGGCTGCTTCTCGATGGCGTTCGCCCACGGGCTCCACCAGAAGGGCTTCTCGCCCGAACGCATCGACGTGGAGGCCACCTGCGTGCTCGATCGCGTCGAGGGCGGTGTGAAGATTACACGCATTCATATGGTGGTGCGGGGCCGCGTGGCCGGTCTCGACGAGGCCGCTTTCCAGCAGCTCGCCGGGGAGCAGACCTGCCCCGTCAAGAACGCCCTCGGCAACGTCGAGTTCAGCGTGGAGGCGAGCCTGAGCTGAGTGGCGCCTGCCGGCGAACTTCAACGGCAATTGACCGCCGAGGACGCTGAGGACAGACAAAGAAACCGCCGAGAACTGATCTGTTGTTGTTAACAACAGAATCCGTTCTCGGCGATCTTTGCGCCTGGCGCTGGTATTACCTGGACGCCTGTGCCGTTCTCGGCGACCTCGGCGGTTCCAGTTCCGTTTCTTCGCCGGTCCGGCGCCGCACCGCCCTAGTTGAGCAGCGGCTCGATCCGCTCCGCAAACGAGGTCCGCGCCCGATGCAGACGGCTCTTCACCGTCCCCAGGTTCACGCCCGTGATCTCCGCGATCTCCTCGTAGCTCTTCCCTTCCAGCTCCCGCAGCCGGAATACCAGCTGATGATGCTCCGGCAGCGCGCACACCGTCTGCTCCACGATCTTCCGCAGGTAGCGCTTCCGGTACTGATCGTCCGGACGCGCCGTGCCGTCCTCGAACTGCAGCGGCCGATGGTCCGGCTCCCAGTGCGTCGTTAGCTTCTGGAACAGCACCAGCGGACTCCGGGACCGATTCCGCAGCTCGTTCTTCGACAGGTTCGAGCAGATCGTGTAGATCCACGTCGAGAACTTCTTGTTCTGATCGAACCGATGCAGGTGCCGCGTCACCCGGATGAACGCCTCCTGCACCAGGTCCTCCGCACGGTCACGGTCTCCCGTCTTCCGCGCTATGAAATGCACCAGCCGGTTCCGGTAACGATCGTACAGCTCCGAAAACGCGGCCGGATGGCCGTCCAGATGGGCACCCACCAGCTCGGCGTCGCTCAGCTCCGACAGCACCACCCGCTTCACCTGATTCCGTGCAACCTTCGCCAAGAGAACTCCTTTCGCAGACCAAAAGCCCGCCTCGCGCCTCGACCTCCGCCGCAGCGCCCCGCCCTTCCCGGGACCACGTCCGCAGTGTCTGGAGTGCCTTGGAATGTAACTTCAACGACGGTTTGATTCAAGCCCGCACCACACCCGCAGCCCCCCACCGAATCCATTGCGCCACACAACCTTAGCATTGATCTCCCAAATGAGGGGGAAAACCGTTCTCCCCCAACGATTATGCCTCCGGGGGGGCCGGCCCGCAGCCGGGAATCCGGTTCGGGTGGGGGTTAACGCAGGCGCCGTGAGGTATCGGGCGACACCGCCGCCGTACTCATGGCCGGCGTGTGCCCGGGTATCGTATCGAGGGCGCTGGTGTCCGGTGGCGGCAATGAGTCCGCAGGCGATGGCACGGCGATCGTGTCGGCGGGCACGACCACCACCGAGTCCGGGTCTACGTGCGGGACCTCGATCGCGCGCGGCAGCCGCGGCGCGCCCAGGTAGCGCTGGTCAGCTTGCGGGGCCTGCGGCTTTTCCGTGCCGACGTGACTGGCCAGCCATGCGCCCGCGCGGTACTGGAGCCGTTCCAGCCAGTTGCCGAACTCGTCGAAGATCGTGGCCACGCCGGGCGCCGGCCGGCCGCGCGGGCATTGTGCGGGCGGTTCCGTCCCCTTGATGAACAGCTCGTCGGCCGCGTATCCCCGCTCCGGCTGGCAGCCCTCGATCAGCAGGAACCCGGTGCTCGGGTCGATCTGCCGCTCGAGCACGTCGTGCGGGCGTGACCACGGCCGGGCTGGTTTCCGCCCCGCGTACAGCTCGCTCATGAGCCGGCCCCAGAGCGGCGAGGCCAGCTGGCCGGCGCTCGCTCCCGGCACCACTTCCGCCGGCCGGTCGAAGCCGATCCAGACCGCGGCCACGTATTCCGGCGTGTAGCCCGCAAACCAGAGGTCGGCCCCAGCGCTTGCGGTGCCGGTCTTGCCCGCGCCCACGCCCCGGTAGCCTGCCCGCCTCGCCGGCGTGCCGGTGCCGCTGTCGAGCGCGTCCCGCAACATGTCCGTGACCACGTACGCGGTGCCTCCGTCCAGCACGGACCGTAGTTGCACCTTGGTCCGCCAGATCACCTTTCCTTCGCTGTTCTCCACCCGGGTCACGAACTGCGGTGCCACCGCCTTGCCCAGGGTGGCGAACGGCGTGTATGCCGCCGCCAGCTCGAGCGGCGTGGCCGCGGCGCTGCCGACCGCCATCGCTGGCAGCTCCGGCAGCTCGCCGGGGATGCCCGCGCGTCTCGCCGTGCGCGCCACCTCGCCCAGGCCCACCTCCTGCGCCAGGCGTATCGTCGGCAGGTTCTTCGACTCGACCAGCGCCGTGCGCAGCGAGACGAACGAATCATGGTCGTCGTCCGCGTTGCGCGGCTCCCATACGCCGCCCCCTGGCAGCTGCAGGCGCAGCGTCGAGTCCGAGATCAGTTGGCTCGGCGGGTAGCCTGCCTCGATCGCGGCTGCATATACGAACGGCTTGAAAACGCTGCCCAGCTGCCGCCGGGCGCGCGTCGCCCGGTTGAAGCGCGACTGCGCGTAGTCTCGCCCGCCCACCAGCGCCACCACGGCCCCGGAGTCGGCACGCATCACCACGACCGCGCCCTGCAGATAGCTCGTTTCGTCCGCGACGTCTGGGCCGGCCCCGTACTGCGGCCCGCGGAACGGTCCGTGTGCACCCTGCTCTATGCTCGAGAGCTGCTGCTGCAGCTCCGCTTCTGCCGCCCGCTGCGCCCGCTGGTCCAGCGTGGTGTGGATTCGCAGCGGCGTGGCGTAGAGGTCCGCGCCGAAGTGGCTCTCCAGCACGCGTCGCACGGCTTCTACGAAGTACGGCGCGGCTGCAGCCTCTTGCCGCCGCGGCGCCGGGTCCCGCTGCACCTGCACTGTCGCTGCCTTTGCCTGCGCGGCTTCCTGCCGGCCGATGAGCCCCTGCCGCGTCATCAGCTCCAGCACCAGTGCGCGGCGCGCTTCGGTGCGCTCCGGGTAGCGCCTGGGGTTGTAGGTGTTCGGGGACCCGGGCACGGCCGCGAGCAACGCGGCTTCCGCGAGCGTCAGGCGCTGCGCCGGCTTGCGGAAGTAGTCCCGGGCCGCCGCATCGATTCCGAACGCGCCATCCCCGAAATAGCTGTGGTTGAGGTAGAGCTCGAGGATCTCGCGCTTGGAGTACTTCCGTTCGATCTCGCGGGCCACGCGGATGTCCAGGACCCTGCGCGCGAGCGTGCGCCTGCCTCCGGGCACACGGTCCGGCCAGACGTCGCGCGTCAGCTGCATGGTCAGCGTACTGAAACCCTGGCTCACCCGCCGGGCCTTGATGTTCGCCAGCATGGCCCCGACCACGCGCCGCGCGTCCACGCCGTGATGTTCCAGGAAGCGCCTGTCCTCCAATGCGATGAACGCGTTGGGGATGTACTCCGGCAGCGAGTCCAGGTCCACGACCTCGCCGCCGATGGGCGAGAGATCGGCAAACTGCCTGCCGGCGGCGTCCAGCAGGACGGACTCGCCGCCGGGCTGGTTGGCGACGAGCTGCGCCACCGAGGGACAGCCGCTCACCCCGCACCGGTCCCAGAGCAGCCACAGCACCGGGACCAGTGCCAGGGCGATGATCAGCGCCCCGCGCGCGGGCGTCCAGCGCCAGAACCGCTTCTTCGGACCCGACGCTCCTGTCACCGGTTCGCTCACGAGGCCTCCTTCGGCACATCTGGCACGAACTACCGGAACCCTTCCTGCCTCCAGGGCCGGGCACACCGCGGCCGACAAGTTCACTACGCACCCGGTCCTGGCCTGCAACATCGCCTCCGGGATGACGCACCCGGCTCTGCCCCCGAAAGCGAAGGCGGCGGACCCGCGCATGCCGCGCATCGGCCAGCCGCCCTCCGCTGAAAACCGTCGCCCCGGTCAGGACGGGGCGGATTTCATCCGATATATCACCCCTTCGGGCTTATTGGCCCCACCGCCACCCAGCCGATGTCCACCGGCGAGCCGCCCGTGGCGCCCGCCACCTCCGCCACCAGCACGTCCAGCTCCTTCAGCTCGTCCAGCCGCTTCTGCGTCTGCCTCCCCCCGGTCACCGAATGCGCCACGATCGCCAGCTCCCGGGATTCCCCCGACGGCGCGGTCAGCCGCACCCGGCGCCCGCCCGCGAGATCCTTGATGGCCGGCGTGCCCTCGAGCAGCCGCAGCCGGAGCATCAGCCCGCGCAGCGGCACCACGATCGCGTCCGACACCCGGAACCGGAACTCCCCGCCCTGCTTCCCCATCGCTCGCTCGCTCGTGTTCTCTCGCTTGGCCGCGGCCCTGCTCCACCGCGTATCCGCCCGGCCGGTCCGGCCGACGGTGGCGCTACGCTAGCGCGGGGGGCGGCCCCCGTCACTCGCGCCTCCCGCCCCGGT
>VEPF01000459.1:6139-14977 GCA_012027055.1 Gemmatimonadota bacterium
GGCGCCCGCAGGATCTCACCCTTGCGCTCGCACCCGTCGTACTTCTACCTTCTTCCTTGACATCGGTACTGTAGTGGCCACTCGACACGCGGGCAGACGTTCATTCCGGCGGAACTCGCGACCAGTGCGCGTGAGTTTCGCCCTTTTTTTCTTGGCGCTCGCCGCGGCGCTCGACCAAATCGCGGCAACCGGCCAGGCAGCCCATCGCACTGCCGCCCGGTCTTCCACAATTCCAGTTCAGGAGTCTGGCGATGGCTCGTGTCAACGGTACCGTAAAGTGGTTCTCGCAGGAGAAGGGCTACGGCTTCCTGCAGCGCGAAGGTGGCGCGGACGTGTTCGTCCACTACAGCGCGATCGACGGCTCCGGCTTCAAGGTCCTCTATGAGGGTGAGCCCGTCGAGTTCGACATCATCGAGGAGGCGAAAGGCCCGAAGGCTGCCAGCGTCGTGCGGCTGAATCCGCCGGCTGAACCTCCGCGCCGTTCCGGCGGCGGCGGTGGGGGCTTCGGCGGAGGCGGCCCGCGCGGTGGGGGCGGCGGCGGCATGCGTCGCGAGGACCGCTACTAGGCGAGTCCTCGCCCGGCAAACGGAACGCCCGCGGCCCCCGGCCGCGGGCGTTCCGGCATCTATGGCCGGCGCGGCGGCACGAGCTCCGGGCGCCGGGGTAAGCAGGCATCCACTCGACCGAGGAACGACATGACCGAGATCCGGTGCGTCCGCTGCGGTCAGCCGGGGCCCCAGCTGGCCAGACCGCCGCTCCGCAACGAGCTGGGCGAGCGCGTCCACGCCTCCATCTGCCAGCGCTGCTGGGACCAGTGGCTCCGCTTCCAGACCGCGCTCATCAACCACAACGGGCTCGACGTGCGCGACCGCCCGGCCCGCGATTTCCTGACGGCCAACATGGAGGCGTTCCTGTTCCGGACCGCCGAGCCCGCGGACATCGACACGTCGCAGCAGGGCAATATCTCCTGGTCGCCGGCCCAGTGACCGGGCCGGCCGGCCGTTCCGGGATCCGGCACTGGTCGTTGCCCCTATGCCTTCATACCGGACCGGACCGGCGTTATCTTGTGCGTCCGCCCCGGGCGGTCGCCGAGAAACCCCGCAATAGCAGCAACGGTCAAGGCAGCGCGAGCAGTTCGCGCTGGAGGGAGTCGTCATGCTGGAAGTCATGAAACAGAAGCTCGCCGACGAGATCGACCGCCTCATGCACGAGCTCACGTTCACCCTGCCCCGGGCCATCAAGCACGCCGCGGAGCTCGGGGACCTGAGCGAAAACGCCGAATACAAGTCAGCCCTCGAGCGGCAGCAGTTCGTGCAGGCCAGGCTCAACCACCTCACCCAGCGGGCCGGCGAGCTCTCCCGGATCGATGCCACCTCCCTGGCCACCGATAAGGTCGGCTTCGGCTCCCGCGTGGTGCTCGAGGATCAGGCCAGCCAGGACCGCATCGAGTACACGATCGTGTTCGGGGACTTCATCGATCTGGACACCAACCAGATCTCCATGGCCTCGCCCATCGGACGCGCCCTGCTCGGCAAGCAGCTCGGGGAGGAAGTCCGCGTGCAGCTCCCGCGCGGCGAACGCGCCTACCGCCTGGTCGAGCTGGTCACCCTGCCCCAGATGGTTTCCTGACCTCTGCGGCGCCCGGCCCGGCGCTGGCGTTTCCGATAGCCGCCGCGTACTCTCCCGGCCGTTCACTTCAACGGAGAGGCAGGCAGGACATGCGCAGGACGGCAGGGGCATTGCTCGCGGCAGCGGTGCTCGTCGGTTGTGGCGAACGCAACGGGGGACCCGAGGTCACCTACCGGCTTGTTGCCCTGGAAGCCGGCCCCCTCCCGGTGGTGCTCCAGGTCGACAGCTGTATGCACCTGCTGCGGGCCGGCGACGTCCGCATCGCCGGATCGAAGTTCACCTCCAGCTTCGCCATCGAGATGATGTGCCGCAACAAGGGCGTGCGCCCCGAGCCGATCGGCGCCACCGGCCGCATCACCCACCAGGGCGACAGCCTGATCTTCCACGACAGCGCGGGTACCGTGATGGGGCGCGGCCTGCTGCGCTCCGACACCCTCAGGATCGCCGGACCAACCCGCCGTCTCACCTACGTCCGCCAGTGAGCCGCGGACTGGTCCTGCAACAGTAGGTAGAAAGAAGGGCCCTGCTCGCGCAGGGCCCTTTCGCTTGCCGCCGGACTGGTTCATACCCCGTAACAGAAAGGGCCCCGCTCGCGCGGGGCCCTCCTGCTTCTAGCCTGCTACCACTGCTACTACGGCGCGATAACCGGGTTCGGCTCGGCCTGCGTGACCAGCGCGTCGCCGCTGCTGTTCACGACCAGCGCGAACACCTTCGTGACGTTCACATCATCCGGCCACGAGGCCGCGATGGTGTAACGCCAGGTCCGGATCTGCGTGATCGTGTTGTCCGTCACGCCAACCGTCGCGTCGCCCGCGATCAGGTGCGCACGGTTCGACTGATCGACCCAGTAGAAGTAGACCTTCGTGAACGGATTGGCGAAGATCTGGTACGTGCCCGTGATGATCGCGTCGATCTTGGTGGTCGAAGCATCCATCGCGAAGCCCGCAGCAGTGGGCGAGCCGATCGCATTCGTGATCGTCCAGCTGCTCACCGCTCCGGTCGGGTTACCTGCGTTGTAACCCGGAATGATGTCCTGGAGCCGGATCATGCAGTTGGCGGTCGTGGCGCCATCAACCAGTGCCACGTTCGCCAGCGGGCAGTTGTCCTCGAGCTGCACACCCGCCACGTCACGGAGCGCGTACTCCGCCCGCGCCGCGGTGTAGACCAGGCCGTTGGCAGCCAGGTTCGTGGTGGCATCGACCGTCCTGACCGTACGGATGACCTTGTCGATGGTCAGCGTGCCGTACGTCGTGGTCTTGGTCAGCGGCAGCCCGTACGTCCCGAACGTGGTCTCGTTCTGGACGATCCAGTAGCCGAGGATGTCGGCGATGTTGTAGTAGCCGATCGTCGCCCAGCCCGTGCCCAGATCGATGTTGTCCGTCACCGCGGCGGACAGCGTGTACGCCGCGCCACCCGTCAGCACGCTCGGAACCGTCAGGTTGCCGGCGTTCGGCTGGACGTTGTCAACCAGGACCGTGAACGGATCCATGTTGACGAAGTTGCCGGCCGCATCGGTCACCTTGCAGTTCACGATGTAGTAGCCGTTCGTCGTCGTGGCCGGCAGCTCGTAATCACTGTCCTGCGTGGTCGTCGCCGACGACGAGCTGGAGCCGTACCACTGCTTCGTGCAGCTGAACGGGTTATCGCTGAACCCGGCCGGACCGGCCGGCGGCGTCGCCTCGTCGATGTAATCGGCGTGGAAGTTGATCGCATCCGTCAACTCGTTGAACGTCAAGCCCGAATCGATCGGATCGTAGTCCTGCGTCCAGGTGAACTCGACCTGCGGCTCCGTGAAGTCGATGCCGAAGTCGCCGTAGCTGCCGTACGTGGCCGAATTGCCGAGGGCATCGTTCACGTAGACGTACAGCTTGTACCCCTTGTTGAGCGGGGTCTCGGTCAGGTCCGCGGTGGTGATGCTCGCGGTACCGGCCGGGCCGGTCTTCGTCATCTGACCCTGGATCTCGAGGACCGTCAATGCATCCTCGCCGCCCACGCCGTCATCATCGACATCGGCCGTGAACGTCACGCCATCGTTGTAGTACAGGTTGCTGGTGGGACCGCTCAGCTCGTCGATGTACGGCGCCTCGGTGTCGTACTGGAACTCGGGCGAGGCCACGTGCGACCAGAAGTGGTCGCCACCCTCGTACTCGAGGTAGCCGACGCCGACGCACGCGGCGTCGAACGTCTCGTCGTCCGCACCCGTCTCGCCAACCCACTCGCCATCGGCGTAGGTCAGGTCGAAGGTCTCCACATCACCGAAGAACTTGGCGTCCCCGTTGTTCGGGTAAGCCGACGAATTGTCGCAATCCTCGTAGAAGGCGGCAACGAACTCGTCGATGTTCGTGAGGCTGTACTTCACCAGCTCGACGTGCGCCGTCACGACGCCGGCGTGCCAGTCACCAACGGTGTGCTCGAAGGAGGCCGTGACCTTGGCCACGAAGTCGTGGTTGTCGAACAGCACCTTGCACGGCGCGCCGATCGGGCAGAACGTGGCGGTCGTGATGATCCCGCCGGCCTCGGTCAGCGCCTTGGCGGAAATCTCGTGCTCGCCGTTCATGAACTTCGGATCGTAACCAGGCATCAGCACCTCGGCCGTGTTGACCGGGCAGTTGATGGTGGCCACGCCCTGGGTCGTGCCCAGCGGGGTCGAGAAGTTCTGGCGGCAGACCTGCAGGTCATCGACGTACACGACCACGGCCCGGACACCGTTCTCCGGCACCGCGGACACGTTCACCGTGACGTCGATCTGATTCTCGATGTTGTTCGGATCCACCGGGGCGCCCTCGTTATGCTGCACCACGGAGGCGATGCTGATCGAGGCTGCCGGCGGAGCGCCCGCAACCGTGATCACCGCCGTCGCCTTCTTGGTGGCATCCGCGGCGGCCGTCGCGGTGATCACCGCGGTGCCGCCCTTGACGCCCGTCACCAGCCCGGCCGCACTCACCGTCGCGACCGTCGCGTCAGACGAGGCATACGTAACGGCCGTATTCGTCGAGCCCGTTACGATCGCCACCATCTGCACCGTGCCGCCGATCGTCGTATTGGCGGTGGACGGCTGCAGCGTGATCGCCACCGGCGTAACCGGCGGGGCCACGACCGTGATGACCGAGGAGGCCTTCACGTTCGCATCCGCGGCCGACGTGGCCGTGATCACTGCCGTGCCCGGAGCGACTGCCGTCACCAGGCCGGCCGCGACCGTCGCCACACCGGCGGCCGAAGTCGTCCAGGTCACCGTCTGGTTGCTGCTGCCGCTCACCGTCGCGGCCAGCTGGATCGTGTTGCCCGGGGCGACCGAGTTGATCGTCGCCGTGGTGGGCAGCAGCGACATCGTGATGACCGGAGCCGTCACGGTAACCGCCACCAGGCCCTTGGCGGTGGCATCAGCGGCCGACGTCGCCGTGATGACCGTCGAGCCCGCCTTCACGCCCGTGATCACGCCCGCCGACGTAACCGACGCGACGGTCGCATCACCGGACGACCACGTCACTGCCTGATTCGTGGCGTTCTTCACTACCGCGGCCGCGGTGGCCGTCTGGCCGACCGCGATGCTGACCTGCGTCGGGGCGACGGTTACCTCGACTGCCGGCGCCGGCGTCTCCGGGATGTTGATCACATCCTTGTCTTCGCAGGCCGCCATGCCGAGAGCCGTCAGCGACAGAATCGCCAGGCCCCGAAATGCCGACGTTCGAATGTTCATCTGGTCTCCTCCAAATGGAGTTGATTGAAGCTCACTGCGAGCCCCAATTGCTGCGTTACGAGATACGGCTGGCCGAGTTACAGCGATCCTGCCTACTGCGCTCGTACATGACTCCAGTGTCGTCGCACCTCCTGCAGGCGGTTACCGTGTTTACAGCACAAAACGTCCGAGACAGACGTAGGGGCGGCAGCCCGCCAAAGCCGCAGCGGTCCGTCAACCCCGGGGAAAGGTCGGCAGTCTCGTTTTTTGGAACGGACATGCCCGCGCTTCGTCGCGCGAACGGGAGCAATGGTACAGCCTCCGGCCGCCGCGCGCAATACTCTTCATTCCCGACCCCGCCCCGGACGGCTGCTCCGCATAACTCGGCGAAGCGCCATCATTTGTCCCTTCCGGCCTAATGTTGCACGCGAGCACCATGTGGCGGGCCGCCATCAATGCCGGATGTCGACCACCAGCCGATTGGGCTGCGAGAGCATCATGACCCGATAGCCGTTCGGCCTCGCCACCCCCGCCAGCCACTCCTCGTTGCCCTGGAAATCACACGTCAGCCGCAGCTCGAGCAGGTTCGGGAAGGCGGGCTGCCGGTCCCGGTCCGGCACGGCGGCCGTGCCCACATCATCATGTGCCTGAACGGGTTGCAGCTTGATCGCCAGAACTGCCTGGCCCTTCAGCCGCACCTCCTCGCCGGACCCGCACAGGCGCTGCGGCGAATCCACATACTCGAGTTGGTAATTCGGCATCGAGCGCTCGCCGAAATCGAAGACCACCCGGTCGAAACCCGCCAGCTGCGACTCGCGGACGCTCCGCAGGGTGACCAGGCTGCCGGCCGAGATCTGCACCGCGGTCCGGGCCGTGACCCAACCCTCGGCCGCCGGGGCCATCACCGCCCGGCGCTCGTCCTGGACCATGGTGGAGTCGCGGACAGCCGCGGATTCGGCGGCCACGCGCAGGGCCGCGGTATCGGGCGCCGGGCGGTTCTCCGCCGTCTTCGGGGGCGGCGCATTCTCGCAGGCGACCATCAGCAGCAGCCCCGCGATGAAGCCGTTTCTGATCACGTACCCTCCCGTCATCCGGATGCTCGTGCTCCTGTCCCCGCCGTTGGCCGGACCTGCCCGTGCCGCGCTCGGGAGGTCAGTACACTCAGCGGCCGGCGTTCTTCACGCAAGTGGATGAGGCGAACGCAGATCCGCAGCCGGCCGCTGGTCCGGCCGGACCGCGCGCCCGTGCTGGCGGCCGCCCACTACCGCACCTCGCCCTGGACCTGCACCACGGTGCGTCGGAGCTGCCGCTCGAACTCCGCGCCGGTGAGCAGGTCCTCACCCTCGCTGCGGAGCGCGGCCGCACCCGCGGCCACTCCCTGCCGCACCACCTCGGGCGGCGCATCGCCGCGATCCAGCGCCCACAGCACCGCCGCCAGGAAGGCGTCCCCGGCGCCGACCGCGCTGCCCCGGTCCTCGGCGTGCGTGGCCGCGTGCCAGGCGCCGTCCCGGCTCGCGATCACGGCGCCCTGCGCGCCGAGCGTGATGCAGACGACGTCCACGCTGCCGGTCCGGAGCCGCCCGGCCACGCGCACCGCGTCAGCGACGCTCGCGATCGCACTGCCGCTCAGCCGTTCGGCCTCGTGCTGATTGGGGACCAGCAGCTCGCACCCGGCCGCGGCTGCCCGGCCGAGCAGCTCGCCGTCGCAATCGGGCACGAAGCGCGCGCCGCTCGCGCGCGCGATCGTCCCTATGCGCGCATACGTGTCCGCGGGGATGCCAGGCGGAACGCTCCCGCCGCAGGCCACCCAGCGTGGCTGCAGTTCCGCGATCGCGGCCGCGGCCGCAGCGACCGGCGCGTCGCCCGACCTGCAGGTGCTGACCGGCCCGCGCGGATTCAGCAGCAGGCTGCGGCCGGTCGCGTGCTCGCGCGCGGCCACGAAGACGCGTGTGTCCCCTTCGGCTTCGACCCGGATCAGCGGGTGGCCCTCGGCCTCGAGCAGCGCCTGGACATCGGCGCCGGCCGGTCCGCCCAGCAGTGCGAGCGACACCCCCTCACCGCCGAGCGCGCGGAGCGCGCGCACCACGTTGATGCCCTGCCCGCCCACGCGGCGCCGGGGGGAGGCGGTGCGGTTGGCGTCCTCCCACACCAGCCGCTCCGCCTCGAAGAGCAGATCGATCGATGGGTTCGGCGTGACCGTCAGG
Organism: Gemmatimonadota bacterium; assembly: GCA_012027055.1. GTDB lineage: Bacteria > Gemmatimonadota > Gemmatimonadetes > Longimicrobiales > RSA9 > VEPF01. The sequence goes on from VEPF01000459.1 coordinate 13,649, forward strand.
ACCAGCGGCCCGGCGCGGCTGTGCTTCTGCGGCTGAGCGCAGCCGCCCGGAGGCGGCGCGCCCGGACTTGCGTGCGGCGGCCTCATGGCGTGCCGCGCGTCACACCTTGAAGAAGATTCGCTTCTTGTAGAACACCCACATCACCGCCAGCCAGAGCAGCACGTAGCTGATGGCGAACAGCAGGGACGCGTTGATCGGCGAGGCCAGGGGCAGATAGCCGTGATCGAAGATCCAGGTCTTGAGGGCCACGCCGTCGCCCACCTTGATGATGTTCAGCAGCCGGGCACCCAGGCCGGAGAGGAAGAACGCCGCGATGGCGTTCATGCCGAACACCTGGAACGGCTTGCCCCACCGGTGCCAGCCCTTGATGTCCGCCAGCCAGTAGCAGACTGCGAGCGAGATGCAGGCGAGGCCGCTGGTGAACACGACGTACGAACTGGTCCAGAGGCTCTTGTTGATCGGGAACAGCGGGTGCCACATCAGGCCGACCACCACCGCCACCCAGCCCGCTACGAACAGGCCGTTGGTCAGCTCCAGCGCCGGTCTGCCGGAGCGGAGCCACAGGCCGACGAACACTCCGCTCAGGCACGTGGCGATGGCGGGCAGCGTGCTCAGCAGCCCTTCCGGGTCCCACGTCTTCGATCCCGAATACAGGTGGGCGGTGCCCAACACCGCGCGATCGACGTAGCCGCCCAGGTCGGCTCCCTTCTCGTACAGCCCCGGCAGCACGCCCGGCGCGGGCACCAGCGCCTGCAGGGCCCAGTACCCGAGCAGCAGCACGGCGAAGCTGATCACCTGCGTGTTCAGCTTCGTGTAGAGGAACAGCACGGCGGTGACTGCGAACGCGAGCGCGATGCGCTGCAGCACGCCGGGAATGCGCATGGTGGCGATGTGATACGCGGGGAACCCGGACAGGATCAGGCCGAGCGCGAACAGCTTGACGGCCCGCCAGAGCGACTTCCTCAGCAGCGCGTGCCGGTCCGCGCCAGCGGCGGTGCGCCCCGCGAACGCATACACGATCGACACGCCGACGATGAACAGGAAGAACGGGAAGATCAGGTCCGTCGGGGTCCACCCGTGCCACTCCGCGTGCCGGAGCGGCGCGTAAATGTCGTTCCAGGTCCCCGGGTTGTTGACCAGCAGCATCCCGGCGACGGCGATGCCGCGGAAAATGTCGAGCGAGAGCAGCCGTCCCGAACCGGGCCGCGCGGGAACGCTCGCGGAACCGGCGACGGCGGGAGAATCCAGCGTGGTGGTGCCCATTCGTACCCTCGACTCGGTCCAGGGGAAACGGCAACGGGTTACTATAACCGCCGGGCCCGCCGCCGG
>VEPF01000066.1 GCA_012027055.1 Gemmatimonadota bacterium
CCGTTGTTAACGGTCCACTGCGCGTCCCCGACCTCGTTGCCCACGCTCCACAGGTAGAGGGCCGGGTGGTTGCGGTCGCGGCGCACGAAATTGCGCACGTTGCGGAGCGCGAACTCGTCGAAATCTCCGTCGCCGACGAAATCCGCCGTGCCGTCCCACTTGTCGAACAGCTCGTCGAGCGCACGCAGCCCCATGCTGTCGGCCAGCTCGAGCACCTCGGGCGCGGGCACGTTGTGGCTGGTGCGGATGGCGTTCGCGCCCAGCGACTTCATGATCTCCAGCTGGCGCTCCATGGCGCGCGGGTAGAAGGCAGCGCCGAGCGGGCCGTGGTCGTGGTGCAGGTTCACGCCCTGGAGCTGTACCCGCCGGTCGTTGAGCCAGAAGCCGTGGTCGGCGGTGAAGCGCATGGTGCGCACGCCGAACCTGGTGTCGGACACGTCGCGCACCACGCCGCCGACCAGCACGGTGGTCCGCGCGGTGTAGCGCACCGGCGAGTCGATGTCCCAGCGCCGCGGGTTGCCGAGCGGCACCGTCACCTCCAGGTCGCGGCTTCCGCCCGCGGCGATGCTTCCCTTCGCATCGGCGCGCGCCAGCTCGCGGCCCTCGGGAGAGAGGATGATCTGCTGCACGGTGACATCGGCCGCGGACGTCGCCTGGTTCCGCACCGTGGTCATGATGCGCACGTCCGCGTAATTCGGCTTCACCACCGGCGTGGTGACGTGCGTGCCCCAGACCTCCACGTGCACGGGATCCACGGCGAGCAGTTGCACCTTGCGGTAGATGCCCGCGCCCGGGTACCAGCGGCTGCGGTGCGGGCGAGTGTCCGCGTGCACCGCCAGCAGGTTCGCCCCGCCGGGCCGCAGCTGTTCCGTCACGTCGATGTAGAAGGAGTTGTAGCCGTAATCCCAGCCGCCCACGCGGGTGCCGTTCACGTACACGGTGGGGAACGCCATCACCCCGTCGAAGAGCAGGTAGACCCGCTTGCCCGCGTACGACGCCGGCACCTCCAGTGGCCGGCGGTACCAGCCCTCGCCGCGCCACGGCAGCTTGCCGGTGTCCGCATCGCCATCCTTCACGACCGGGCCGGAGATCGCCCAGTCGTGCGGCACGGTCACCTGCTGCCAGCGCGAGTCGTCCAAGCCCGGCTGCTCCGCCCCGGAAATGCTGCCGGCCGTGAACCGCCAGCCGTCGTGCAGGGTGTGCAGCTCGCGCGCACCCGTCTGTGCCGTGAGCGGGGACGCGGACGCGAACAGGAACGCAGCCGCGCCCAGCAGGCGGCCGGAAACGCGGGACAGCGGGGAGATCATGGTCAAGCTCCTTCGCTCGCGCCGGGCTCGTCGGCGGCCCGGCCTGCGGCTCATCCTACCGGGACGAGGCCCCCGCAACCAGCTCCGGCGGTACCGCCGGCGGCCGTGCGCGAATCCGCCCGGGCACCGCTCCGGCGGTCGGCACGCCGGGGCCGTATGGTGGCAACAGGCAGCTCCGCGCCCCGCAACCGGCAACCGGCCATGAGGATCCTGTTGCGCGTACCGGGTGTGATCATGTCCCACCACAAGCTCGCCCTGCTGGCCGCCCTGCTCGCGTTCGCCTGCGCCGGTGATCGCCCGCGCGCGGGGAGCGCGTCGCGGACGGACGAGCCGCCCGCCGACGACATCACCATCGCACGCGATTCCGCCCTCCGCGAGACCACCTTCACGCTGGTGGACGGGGACTGCCGGATCTCCTGGACGGTGTACGAATCGGAGCTCAATCGCGAGGTCATCCGGCACCGCTCGGATTGCGCCCTGTCACTGGCGGGGCAGGCCCCGCTGATCGGCCGGCTGCTCCGCCGGGTGCTCGAGCCGGGGACCGGTGCGGCCGGCTTCCGGACCCTGAGCTGGGGGCGCCTGTATCCCGATGACGCCCGGGACGCGACCATGCCCGTGCGGCTGGCGCTCGCGGCCATGCGCTCGCCGGGCTGGGACGCGGCGGTGGGCCGGCCCCGGAGCGGGGACATCAACGGCTGGGTCCGGCAGGCGGCTAACGATGCCCGGATCTACGAGGAGCTGGTCCCGGTCTTCCGTGAGGTGGGTCTGGAACTGACGCTGGCGGGCGTCGAAAAGGTCCTGGTCCAGAAGGCCGAGCTGCTGCCGTTCTTCGCGGAGCTGCAGGAGGCCGGCGTTCGGCCCGGCGACAGGGTCCCGTTCGACTGCCAGACGTGGTTTTCGGTGACGCGCGGCGGGCCAGGACCACGATGATTCGATCCTGACCCGCGCCGCGTGCTCAACTCCGACTGACCGGCCTCGCGCTCGAGACCGCCAGACCGCTACCGCACTTCGAGCGCCACCACCGACCTGGGCGGCAGGTCCACGCTCAGGGTGTTCCCGCGCAGCCTCATGCCCGTGAAGTCCACGGGCACCACGTGCTTCGGGTCCGCGAACGTGTTGTGCGCGTTCATGGCATCACCGGTGAGCACGCGCCCGCTCACCGCCGCCGCGGTCATGCCGCGCAGCTCGATGGCCAGGGCCCGGCTCCGGTTGGGGTCCTGGTTGGTGAGCGTGATGTGGACCCGGCCATTGCGGTCGCGCGAGGCGGACGCGGTGACCGCCTCCACCGAGTCCTTGCCCACCGTGTACGCGCTGTGCTCCAGGTGGGTGGGCAGCAGCACGGCGTCCTGGTGGACCTGGTACAGGTCAAACACGTGATAGGTCGGTGTCAGGAGCAGCTGCTCGCCCTGGGTCAGGATCACCGACTGCAGCACGTTGATGGTCTGGGCCAGGTTGGCCATCCGTATCCGGTCCGCGTGGTTGTTGAAGATGTTCAGGTGTATGCCGGCCAGCACGGCATCGCGGATGGTGCTCTGCTGGTAGAGGAAGCCCGGATTGGTGCCCGGCTCGACGTCGTGCCACAGGCCCCACTCCCCGATGATCATCGACACCCGCTTGCCGGGGTCGTAGCGGTCCATGATGGACGCGTGCCGGTCGATGAGCGAGTCGATGTTCAGCGCCAGGTCCATGGTCACGAACCAGTCGTGCTCATCGAAATCCGTCGCCGACGGCGAGGTGGCTCCGAAGAGCCGGGCGAACGTGTAGTAGTGGAAGTCCACGCCGTCGATGTCGCCGCCGGCCTCCCGCATCAGCGTCTCGGTCCACTCGAACGGGTCGCCCCAGTCGTTCAGGTCGACGGCCAGGCGCCGGTCCATGTACGGGCCCGACGCGATCCGGAACGGCTGCACACCGCGCATGCTGCGGATGAACTCGGCGAAGTTCCGGTAGACATCGGCGTAGTGCTGCGGTGTCATGTTGCCGCCGCAACCCCAGCTCTCGTTGCCGACGCCCCAGAACCGGACCCCGTACGGCTCCGGGTGTCCGTTGGCCGCACGCTGCTGCGCCAGCGTGCTGCCGCCGGGATGGTTCAGGTACTCCCACCAGTCGGCCATTTCCTGCACCGTGCCGCTGCCCACGTTGCCGACCACCAGCGGCTCCGCGCCCAGCCGCTCGACCAGGTCCATGAACTCGTGCGTACCGAAGCTGTTGTCTTCCACCACCTCGCCCCACAGCGAGTTCACCATCCGGGGCCGTGAAGCGCGCGGGCCGATGCCATCGCGCCAGTGGTAGTAGTCGGCGAAACAGCCGCCGGGCCAGCGCAGGTTCGGGATCCGGATCGCGCGCAGGGCCGCGATCACATCCTCCCGGAGCCGGGGCTCCGCGTTTTCGTTCGCGCGGTACCAGAAGCCGTCGTAGATGCCGCGGCCCAGGTGCTCCGCGAAGTGGCCGTAGATGTGCCGGCTGATGGTGTCTTTCCCCAGGTCCGCGTTCACCACGAGCCGCGTCTGGCCCGCGGCGGGGCTGGAGCAGGCCAGAACGGCAAGGCAGAGGAGAGTGTGCGTGAGGCGCATCGTAGCTCCTGGAAATGGAGGTCTGGAGGTACCGTGCAGCAACCTGCCTCGATCGCCCTCCCCGTGGCAAGTCGATGCGACGTCATTCTCCGCACGGTGCGCGTCGCGGTGCATGGAGCCGTCCCTCGACGCGACCCGGCGGTGCTGCCCGTGATGGGTCACGCGGCCCCCATGCTTGTCCCGACTCCGCGCGCGGAGCATCCTTCGCAGATCCGCACTCCCCCGACCATCGAGGCCCGATGTCACGCTTGCTGGCCGTGCTGCAGGTGCTGGTAGCCGCGTCCGGCGCCGACGTCTCCGCGCAGCTGGAAGCCACCGATCCGCAGGTGCGCGCGCATGAAGCCCGCCTGGTCAGGGCGCGCGCCCTGCCGCTCTCCGCGGTCCGGCTGACGGGCGGCCCCTTGAAAGCGGCGCAGGATGCCAACGCGGCCTTCCTGCTGGGGCTGGACCCGGACCGCGCGCTCGCGGCGCTGCGGGTCGCGGCCGGCCTGGAGCCGAAGGCCAAGCCGCTGGGCGGGTGGGACGGCGCGACGGGCCGCCAGCTGACCGGCCACATCGCGGGCCACTCGCTCTCGGCGTTCAGCACGCTGTACGCCGCGACCGGCGATGCGCGCTTCAAGGACAAGGGGACGTACATGGTGGGCGAGCTGGTGGCGGTGCAGGCCGCGCAGGGTGATGGCTACCTGGGCGCACAGCAGACGCGGGAAGGGGTGATCGGCAAGGAGCGGCTCAAGCTGCTCTCGGCCGGGGTGATCGAGTCGCAGCACCGCGAGGACCTGAACGGCCTCTGGGCGCCCTGGTACGTCGAGCACAAGCTGCTCGCCGGCCTCCGCGACGCCTATCGCCTCACCGGCGATGCCCGGGCGCTGCAGGTGGCGCGGCAGCTGGCGGCGTGGATCGAGCAGACGCTCGCGCCCCTGAGCGATGCGCAGATCCAGAAGATGCTGGCCAGCGAGTTCGGGGGCATGAATGAAGCGCTGGCCGACCTGTACGCCGACACCGGCGAGCGCCGCTGGCTGGACCTCTCGTACCGGTTCGAGGAGCGGATCTTCGCGGAGCCGCTGGCGCGCGGCGAGGACATCGTGGGCGGGCTGCACGGGAATACGAGCATTCCCAAGATGACCGGCTCCGCGGACCGTTACGCCTACGCCGGCCGCGCGGCCGACCTGGCCGCGTCCACCTTCTTCTGGCGGACCGTGGTCGAGCACCATTCCTTCGCGACCGGCGGCAACAGCGCGTACTACAACGGCGAGCATTTCCCGCAGGCGGACCAGCTGGCGGCCGCCATCGAGAACGCCCCGAGCGCCTTCATCAATGAGTCCTGCAACGTGTACAACATGCTCCGGCTGACGCGGCGGCTGTTCGGCCTCGAGCCGCGCGCGGAGTACGCGGACTACCTGGAGCGGGCCCTGTTCAACCACGCGCTCGCGCAGCTCGATCCGGCCACCGGCACGTTCGCCTACCACGTTCCGGTGGGCCAGCGCGTGCGGCATGACTACCAGTCGCGCGGCGGCGAGCTCAACTCGGTCTATTCCTGCTGCGTCGGCACCGGCCTGGAGAACGCGGGCGCGTTCGGGCTGGGCCTCTACTACGAGTCCGCCGACCGGCTCTGGGTGAACTATTACGCGCCCAGTACCGCGGAAGCCAACGGCCTCGGTGTGCGCCTGACCATGGCGACGTCACTGCCCGAGGGCGACACCGCGCGGCTCACGCTCTCACTCGAGCGCCCGAAGCGCTTCACGCTGGCGCTGCGGCGCCCGTTCTGGACGACGGACGGATTCACGTTCCGGGTCAACGGCCGCGCGGAACCGCTGCCGGCAGCGGAAACCGGCAGCACCACGAGCACCTACGTGGAGCTCACCCGTACCTGGCGGGATGGCGACGTGGTCGAAGTGGTGCTGCCGAAACAGCTGCGCATCGAAGCCACGCCCGACAAGCCCGAGCTGGTGGCGCTCCTGTGGGGGCCGCTGGTGCTGGGGGAGAACCTGGGCCCGGCGTCGGCGCGCGGCACCACTGCGGAAGCCGCCGCCTCCACCAACCGCTCGGTGCTCCAGGTCGGCACGCGCACGCCGGGCGACTGGCTGGCCCCGGTGGCCGGACGCCCCGGCGAGTTCGCCTTCACGGGCAGCGGCCGGACCACGGCGCTGCCGGAAGCGGTGGCGGAAGCGAACTTCCTGCCGCTCTACCGGCTGCACAACCGGACCTATAGCGTGTACGTGTACCTGGCGCCGCCCGGCGGCGGGGCGAAGCAGTGAGCGCGCGGTCGTCCAGGCGTGCGGCACTGACGGCGGAGATCGAGAAAGGACCGGCCAGCAACCGATGAGCCTGCTTTCCGCCACCGTGCTGCTGTTCTTCGTGATGGACCCGATCGGGAACGTCCCGCTCTTCCTGCTCGCGCTGAAGGACGTGCCGCCGGAGCGCCGCACCCGGGTCGTGGTGCGCGACCTGCTGGTCGCGCTCGGCGTGCTGCTACTGTTTCTGTTCGCGGGGAGCGCCATCCTCCGGGGGCTGGGCGTGTCGCCACCCGCGCTCACCATCTCCGGCGGCGTGGTCCTGCTGCTCATCGCCATCCGCATGATCTTCCCCTCGCCGATCGCCTCGCTGCGCGAGACCGTCGAGTCCGAGCCGTTCATCTTCCCGCTCGCCATCCCCTACGTGGCCGGCCCGTCCGTCATGGCCACCGAGCTGCTGCTCATGTCCCGCGACCCAGCCCGCTGGCCCGTCTGGGTGAGTGCGATCCTGCTCGCCTGGCTGGCGTCCGCGGTCATTCTGCTCGCCGCCGGCACCCTCCGGCGCGTGCTCGGCGAGCGTGCGCTCACGGCCCTGGAACGGCTGATGGGCATGATCCTGGTCATGCTCGCGGTCGAAATGCTGATGCAGGGGATCGCGCAACTCCAGGCCTCCGTCTCGGCCGTGTCCCTGTCCTGGAAACCCTGACCCTGCGCGCGTCCATGGACGAGCCGTCCCGGACTCTGCTACGGCCGCTCTTCCCGATGGAGCGTGCCCTGTGGCTGACCGACCGGGCCTTTCCGACCTCCGTGGTGGTCGCGCTTCACGTCACGCCCCACCTCGACGAGGGCGCGTGCCGGCAGGCGCTGGACCGGCTCCAGGCGCGGCACGAGGTGCTCCGTGCCGGCATCACCGCTTCCGGGCGACACCCCGTTTTCTTCCGCGACGCTCAGTATCGGCCGATCGAGCTCGAGGTACGGCCGGCGGGGACGTCGTGGCTCACGGTCTGTACCGAACGGCTCAACGGGAGGGTGCCTTCGGAGCGGGCGCCGTTGCTGGACGTGGTGCTGGTCCCGGATTCCGCCAGCCACGGCTCGGTCCTCGTGGTGCGGCTGCATCACTCGTTCGTGGACGGCTGGGTCCTCACCCACCTGCTGGGCCAACTCCTCGACCTGATCGGCGGGACGGCAGGCGAACCGGAGGGCCTCGTCGACGTGGGCGCCGCGGCGACGCCGCTGCAATTCGGCTCGCTGCCGGCCGGACCGACGCTACCATCAACGCTGCGACGGCTGCGGTTCCTGCAGTTCGACGTCGCCATCGAGGACGGCGCCCCGGTCGTGACGCTGAACGGCGCCGGCAGCCGGAGCGCCATGGCGGGCAAGGCCCCGGGCGATGATCTGCCGGACTGGTCGTTCCTCAAGAACTCGGACGGAGGGACGGTCCTGGACTTCTCGTTCGAGAACCAGCTCGTCGAGCTGGAAGGCGGCCAGCAGGCGGTACGGATGACGTACGTCGGCCCGACGGTGCCGCTGCTCAGGACGTTGCGGGTGTCACGTCCCACCACGATGCCGCCCTTCGTGGCCGCCGCCCTCGGCGTCTCCGGCCCGATCCGGCTCGAGCCCGGCGACTATCCCATCGACACCGAAGGAGCCGCCACCATCAACGCGCGGCTGCTGGGCAGGTGAGCGGCGCCGATCGGCCGAACGATTAGCGGCCCGCACGTTGCGTCCAGCTACACGGAAGCCCCACAACCAGCAATGGTTGCGGGGCTTCTCTTGCAGTGTACCCCGCCGTGATCCAACGCGCCTCCCGTCCGCTATCGATCGAACTCCCCGACGTCACAGGAGCAAGGGTGGAACAGGCGTGTCGTGCGTCCTTTCCCGCGCAGAATTCCATCGGTCGGTAGGAAAGGCCGGGAGAAGAAGGGGCGGCTTGCGTGCGGGGGGACATGTCAGCATCTCTGGAACGCCTCATGGCCAGCGCACGACGGGGATTTCCGGAATCAGCCCGGGAGGAGGTCCACAGTGCCCGCAATTCGTTCCGCGCCAGATCTTCCAGCGACCGCGAAGACGCCGCTCGATGTCGTGGAGTCCATGGTCGACGCTTTCAACGCCCGCGACCTCGAAGCCGTGCTCGCGCATTTCGCCGCCGATTTCGCGCTGACCCTTCGTCCCGCCTTCCCCCGCACCTCTGACCGCACGACCCGGGGAAAGACCCGCGAGTGGGTACGGCAGCTCATCGCCGGGGATTTCCGGATCGAGATCGAGGTGCTGGAAGCGGAGGGGAATAGCGTTCGCACCCTGACTCGCACGTGGCTCAACATCACCAGGCGGATCGGCCTCGCCCCGGTCGTGGGGATTGAGGACTACGTCGTCGATGATGGGAAGATCACCAGCCTGGTGTGGACATCGTCCGACGCTACCCGGGAGCGGTTCATCGCGATCCGAACCAGGTTCCTCGGAGCTCTGACGATCGTGCTCCTGGCCCTGGTAGCGCTGCTCTGGCTGCTGATCCGGTAGGACGCTGGCAGGCATTTCCGCGCCCGGCGCCGACGCGCGCCGGGCGCGGTACCTATCCCCGAAACATCCCGCAGGCGCCTACCTGCCGGGCGCCGGCGACCCCTCGCCGGCCACCTTCGGCTTCTCCGTCTTGTCGTCGAGGGAAGCCAGCACATCGCGCCACGCGAACTTCTTGCCCTTGCCCAGCACGTAATAGTCCATCCACGCCATCTCGGCCACGCTCTTCACGTACTGGTTGCGCACGTCCGGGATGCCGTGCGATGCGCCCGGGTACAGGAACAGCTCGGTGGGCACACCGATCTTCTTGAGCGCCATGTACAGCTCGATGGACTGCGGGCTCGGCACGCGCGGGTCGCCCTGCACCACGTGGATCATGGTGGGCGTTTTCGCGTTGCGGATGTACTTGATCGGCGACTGGTTCCAGTACGCGTCGAAGTCATCGTACGGCAGCTTGTTGCCCAGGTAGTACTGCCGGTTCCGCTGCACGTCGCTCTGCGCGTACATCGAGATCCAGTTGGACGTGCCCGCGCCCGAGCTGATGGCCTTGAAGCGGTCCGTGTGCGTCAGGATCCAGTTGGACCAGTGGCCACCCGCGCTCCAGCCCAGCACGCCCATGCGGTCGCCATCGACGATGCCCTGCGCGATCAGGTGATCGCCGCCGCTCATGATGTCGTCGACGCCAGGCGGGAAGTAGTTGCCGACGATGCCGGTCTTGAACTTCTCGCCGTAGTTCGTGGAGCCGCGGTAGTTCGGCATCAGCACCACCCAGCCCGCGTTTGCGTACGCCTGCGCCCCGTAACCGCCGTTGAAGCCCAGGATGTCCGCGCCGGCCGGACCGCCGTGGATGGCGACGATGAGCGGGTACTTCTTCCCCGCCTCGTAGCCCACCGGCTCGAGTAGCACGCCGCCCACCTTCGTGCCGTCCTTCGAGGTCCAGGTGATCTCCTCGGCAGCACCCAGCAGCTTCGTGCGGACCTGCGGGTTCACATCGGTCAGCTGCAGCCATGCGCCGCGGTTCGGCACCTGCTCCACCGCGGCCACCGTGTACAGCGTGGCCGGCGTCTGCGGATCGCTGTAGTTGATCAGCAGCACGCCCGTGCGATCATCGCGCGAGACGTTGAGCGCTGCGGGGAAGTTCGTTACCTGCCGCACGGCGTTCTTCTCGAGATCGAACGCCATGAGCTGGCTCGTCGCGCGGATCCCCTCGTTGAAGTACAGGGTCTTCCCATCCTTCGAGAAGAAGCCGGCGCCGATGTCGCCATCGAACGAGCCGCCCAGCATCCGGAACGCGCCCCCCTTGTCGCCCACCGGGCGGACGTACAGACGGTAGTTCCCCATGCTGTATTGGGTCAGGTCCGCCGGCGCCGCGAATGCGACCAGCTTGCCGTCCGGCGAGAACATCGGGCCCTGCTCGCCCACTTCCTGGTTGTTCGTCAGCCGCTCGATGCTGCCGGTCGCCGTCTCCAGCAGGTACAGGTCCGCGTTGATGTTCTCTTCCGTGATGCCGCGCTTGTACCGATCCGCCGACGGACCGCTGAAGCCAATCCACTTGCCGTCATCGGAGATCCTGAAGCCGTTCACCGTGATGGTCGTGTCCTTCGTGAGCCGCGTCACCTGCACGGAATCCAGGCTGAGCGCGTAGAGACTGGAGAGCGGCGTCGCCGGGTTCTGGATGTCCACCGTGAACTTCTTCTCGCGCCTGGCCTTCTCGTCGGCGTCCACCGTGTCCGCGGTGACGAAGTAGATGCGGTCGTGCGCCTTCGTCAGCTGCCACTGCCCCACCCCGGCCGGCTGCTTCGTCAGCTGCTCCGGCTTCGCCTCATCGATGCCCGCTACCGGCGCGCGGTATAGCTGCTCCTCGCCGCTCTTCCCGCTGCGGTAGATCACCCACTTCCCGTCCTTCGTCAGCTGGTAGTTCGAGATGCCTTCCTTCGCGTCCGTCACCTGCCTTCCCTCCCCGCCGTCCAGCCGCATGAAGTACAGCTGGTTGTTCGGGCCGTCGCGGTTCGAGAGGAACGCGATGAAGCTGCCGTCCGCCGCCCACTGCGGCGACGTCTCGTTCTTCGCCTTCGTGAACGTCAGTTGCTTCGTGGACGGGAGCCCCTGCACCAGCGAGACCACGTACACGTCCGACTGCCGCGTCGCCTCCTTCCAGTCCGGCGAGGAGACCGTGTACAGCAGCCACTTGCCATCGGGGCTGGGGGCATAGGAGCCCGCGCTCTTCAGCTGCTGCTGGTCGAGGAACGTCCACGGCGTCTGCGCGGGGGACTGCGCGTCCAGCTGCGCCGCGAGTACGGCCGCGAACGCCAGGGCGGTGGCCACGGCTGCAGACGCACGCGCGAAACGGGGATGACTCTGCATGGAGCCTCTGGGGATGTAGTTCTCGCTGGCACGGCCGGGCGGGACGAGCAGGCCCGCGGTACGCCGGTACTATACGCGGGCGACGTCGCCTTGCACACTACCCGCCGGCTCCGGCCGGCGCTCCGGCGAAAGCGGCCGGTTTCGCCCGGAATTCCGCGCCGGTCTCGTTGCCCCCCCGGGGATGCCCGCATATCGTGCAGTACGTGAGACCCCCGCGATGCAGCGACCTCGAACCCCATGAGGAGTCGTGGGAGGATGTGGTCCATCAGCCCGCCACCAGCAGCCCCGCGCCCATCACGCCCCAAGCGATTGGGAGGTCGGCATGTTGAATAGAAGGTGCTCCCTGCCAGCCGTTCTGCTCTCGACCATCATGCTGGGTGTTTCGCCCGTGCTCTGCCGCGCGCAGGGACCCGCCGTGAGAGTCTGGGAGGAAGCGGTCACGCTACCCACCTACATGATAGGGGAGCCGCTCACGACTCCCATGTTCTACCACGGCCGGGCCTACCAGGGAGCGCGGGGATTCATCTACCCGTACCCGGCCCAGGACAAGCTGACGTACGTGGTGAAGGACAAGGTCTACAAGATGCTCTACCTGGAGAACCGGTACGTGAAGATCGGCATTCTCCCGGAAATCGGCGGGCGCCTGTTCTACGCCCTGGACAAGACCGACAACTACAAGTTCTTCTACAGCGCGAGTGTCGTTAAGCCCGGACTGGTGGGGATGCTCGGAGCGTGGCTGGACGGCGGCATCGAGTGGAACGTGGTCCACCATCACCGACCCTCCATCTACCTGCCCGTGCAGTACCAGCTCGAGGAGAACCCGGATGGCAGCAAGACCATCTGGGTCGGCGAGCTGGAGATCAACCACCGCATGAGGTGGACCGTCGGGCTGACCCTGCATCCGGACCGGTCGTACATCGAAGGGACCTGGAAGCTGATCAACCAGACGCCCGCCGCCAACTCGTTCCTGTATTTCGCCAACATGGGCGTGCAGGCGAATTCCCAGTATCAGGTCCTCTTCCCGCCCAGCATCGAAGCCGGGACCTATCACTCCAAGACGGAGTTCGTGCGCTGGCCGATCGCCGACGGTCGCTACCGCGGAGTTGATTTCACCGGGCAGGACGTGTCCTGGGGGAAGACCCACATTCGGCAGACGTCGATTTTTGCCCACGACACCAACGACCCCTGGTTCGGCGGCAACAGCGAAGACTGGTTCGGCGGGTACGATCACGGGAAGCAGGCCGGCGTCCTCTACGTGGCGGACAAGAACGTATCGCCGGGGGGGAAGTTCTGGACGTGGGGGGCCGGCGATGAAGGTCAGATGTGGGACCGGCTCCTGACCGAGCCGGAGGACGGCGCGGTAATGGAACTGATGGCCGGCTCCTATTCGGACAACGAGCCGGACTACAGCTGGATCCAGCCCTACGAGACCAAGATCGTCAAGCAGTACTACTACCCGTTCCAGAAGCTGGGCGGCGTCAAGAATGCCAACCTGCAGGCGGCCGTCAACCTGGAGGTCACCCCGAAGAACGTCGCCCGGATCGGCGCGTACACGACCAGGGAGTACCCGAATGCCAGGGTCCTGCTGGAGGCGGGAGGGAATCGGGTATTCGAACAGGTGATCGCCATCGACCCCGGTCGGCCCTTCATCAGGGAGGTCTCCCTGCCGGCAGGCGTGAAAGAAAAGGACCTCAGGCTTTCCCTGTCCGTGGGCCAGGAAGAGCTGATCTCCTACAAGCCCTACCAGCGCAAGGACGAGGCCCTGCCGAAACCGGCGACGCCGCCCACGCCACCGACGGACCTGAAGACCAACGAGGAGGTCTACCTGGCTGGTTTGCGGCTCGAGCAGTTCTTCAACCCCTCGGCCGATCCATACCCGTGGTACGAGGAAGTCCTCAAGCGGGATCCCGGGGATGAACGGGTCAACACCGAGCTGGGGATCCTGTACTGGAAACGCGGGATGTTCGCCGAGGCCGAAGCGCGGCTGCGGGTCGCCGTTGCCCGGGTCACTGCGAACTACACGCGCCCCAGGGACGGGGAGCCACTCTACTACCTCGGGCTGGTACTGAAGGCCCAGGGCAAGTACGACGAAGCCTACAAGGCACTGTACGCGGCGACGTGGAGCTATGCCTGGAACACGGCCGGCTACTATTCGCTGGCACAGCTTGCCTCGATGAAAGGTGAATTCGACGAAGCGCTGGGGTTCCTGGACCGTTCGATTTCGACCAACCAGCTGAGCACCAGGGCGTTGGACCTGAAAGCGGCGGTCCTGCGGAAGCTGGGGCGGCCTGCGGAAGCCGAGAAGGTGGCAGCAGCGGCGCTCGCCGTCGACCGGCTGGATCTGTGGGCGACCCGCGAACGCATTCTGGCCGGCGGGGGGAAACCGCGCGCCATCGATCTCACCCCCGGCGCCGGTGTCTGGGGCGACGATGTTCAGCCCTACCTCGAGATGGCGGCGGGCTATGCCGGTGCCGGTCTGTGGGACGAGGGTATCTCGCTCCTGGGGGAACTGGTAGCTGCATACCCGGACAAAGCGCAGGTCTATCCCATGGTGTACTACTGGCTCGGCTACCTGCACGACCAGGCCGGCCAGGCGCAGGAAGCCGCACGGTATTACCAGCTCGCCAGCCAGATGCCCGCCGAATACGTCTTCCCCTTCCGGGTTGAAGAGATCGCCGTGCTCAACCGGGCCATGGAGAAGAACCCGCGAGACGCCCGGGCTCCCTACTACCTCGGGAATCTGCTCTACGACCGCCAGCCCCGGGAGGCGATCAGGGCCTGGGAAAGGTCCCGCAGCCTGGATGACCGCTTCGCCATGGTGCATCGCAACCTCGGCGACGCCTACGCCTGGACGGAGCTGGACTACGGCAAAGCGATCGGCAGCCTCGAGACGGCGGTATCGCTCCAGCCGCTGCCGAAGTTCCTGAACGAGCTGGACGTGCTTTACGAGCGCGCCGGAGTGTCTCCCGAGAAGCGACTGGCGATGCTGGAGCAGCACCAGGCGGAAACGATGGAGCGGGACGACGCCCTGACCCGGCAGATCAGGCTGTACGTGGAGCTGGGCAACTACGACCGGGCGCTCGAGCTGCTCCTGAACGGTCACCGTTACACGATGTGGGAAGGCGGCCGGAAGTATTCCGCGCTCAGCTCATACAAGGACGCGCGACTCCTCAAGGGCCACGGGTACATGAAGGCAAAGCAATACCGGGACGCGCTCCGGCAGTATGAAGCGGCACTGGAATACCCCGAGAATTTCTCGAGCGGGAGGCCGACTGATGGCGGCAGGGAGCCCGCGATCTACTACCACATTGCGGCTGCCTACGAAGCTCTGGGCAATGCGAGAACGGCCCGGACGTACTTCGAGAAAGCCGCCGCTCCGCCATCTACGGTCTACGACCCGAGCCGTGAGGCCAGCACCTACGAGCCAGAGATACTCTTCTACCGGGCCAGTGCCGCCAGGAAGCTCGGCCGCTCGGCCGAAGCGGCACAGATTCTCGCCGGCCTGATCAAGTCCGGGCAGGATGTGGTCGCGAGCAGTGGCGCCGAGCGTCCGGACTACTTCGCCAAGTTCGGGGAGCCGGAAAGCAGAGAGTCACGCGAGGCCCAGGGGCACTACATCCTCGGACTCGGATACCTCGGATCGGGCCGGCGGCAGGAGGCCAGGGCCGAACTGGAGCAGGCGGTCAAGCTCAACGTGGACCATCTGGAAGCGAAGGTTCAGCTCTCGACACTGGCCGATGGGGGCAGGTGAGCAGGCCCTCGAGGTGAGGTGAACGGTTCGGACCGACGGTATCCGTAGCTGCCCATCCGTGACCCGGCGCGGCAACGTCCAGCCGTGCCGGGTCACTGAGTTTCGATTTCTCCGCCTTCGGCGAGATCGCCAGGACGCGCGCTTCGCCCCTGGTCGGGCGTTCGACGTCAGCGCCCTGTTCTTCCCCCCTCGACGAACAGCAATGGCGCGAATTCCCGGAGCCTGCG
>VEPF01000016.1 GCA_012027055.1 Gemmatimonadota bacterium
GCCCGCCCCCCCGCCCGAATAAGGGCCCGTGCCGACGCCCACCCCGATCGATGGTGGTCCGATGTACTCGAGGCCCAGCCCCGACTTGTACGGGCGCGTGGGAAAGGTCGTGCCGGCCTCCGGCAGACCCGTGCTGACGTCGGCCAGATACTCGGCCACCATGCCGGTCCCGGGCGCGCTCCCCGGCGGCAGCAGGGCCGCGGGCGCGAAGGCCGAGGCCAGTGCCGCGTTCACGGCCGCACCCGTCGTGCGGGCGGCATCGATGCCGTACACGTTGTTGCCCGAGTTCTCGAACACCGAGAACACCATCCGACCCGTCCGGGCCGCCACCGACATGGCTGGCGAGAGATTAGTGATGCCACTGATGCCCGTGGCGATGTCCGTCACCTTGAAGAGTTGGCGGTCAGCCAGGCTGAGTCGATAGACGTTGCTGAAGCCGTCCGGATCGGCGATGAAGTACAGGCTCCGGCCGTCCGGAGAGTATTGCGGGTTGATGTGCTTGCCGGCCGGGAAGATGTCGAGCAACTGCACGCTGCCGCCGGCGACGTCGTAGAGCGCGATGTGCGTGTTGCCGTAGGTCAGGTTTCGGAAGTCCGTGCTCGTGCCCCGGTCCGTCGCGAAGGCCAGGGTCCGGCCATCCGGTGACCAGGCCGGCTGCAGGTCGGCGAAGCGATCGTTGGTCAGCTGCCGCACCCGGCCCGATTCCAGGTCGAGCAGGTAGAGGTCGGAAATCCCGCCCGCCATGCCGGTGAAAGCGATGCTCTTGCCGTCCGGCGACCAGCTCGGATTCTGCACGCCCCCGACGCCCTCCACCGAAACCTCGCGATCGGTGCCACCCGAATTCACGTCCAGGATCGCGATGCGCTGATCGCCGTCGCTGTACACCACGAACGCGAACTTCCGGCCGTCCGGTGACCAGGTGCCGGACGACGAGATGAAACTGAGCGCGTCGATGTGCGCCGAACGCCCCGGACTGGTCAGCTTCTTCACGATCTTCCCGGTCTGCGCATCGGCCACGTACAGGTCGATCGTGAAGATCTCCCGGCGCCCGAAGAACGCCACGAAGCGGCCGTCCGGGCTCACCACCGGCGCCAGGTTCATCGCGCCGATCTCCTTGTCCACCAGCACCGGATCGCCCGCGTCCTGCGGCCGCTGCTTGCCCACCAGCAGCGGCAGGTACTGCTCCCGGGTCGCCGTGATCCACTCCTGCGAGATCTGCCCGGTGTTCACCCCCAGCACCCGCTGCACCGCCTCGTCCCAGCCGGCGCGCGTGGCGTAGCGGTATAGCGCCGGGACCGCGCGATCGCCCCACCGGCCGGCTATGAACGCCCACAGGGCCTGGCCGTACCGATACGGGAAATAGCGCTGGTCCCGCGTCAGCTCCGTGATCGTCGGCAGCTCGCCCCGCAGCGCCGCGTCCCGCAGCCACATCGCCGTGTGCGCATCCACCCGCCCCAGCGACAGGTACTCCGCCATGCCCTCGATCAGCCACCCCGGCAGCCGGCTCATGCCCATCAGCCCGCCACCGCCCGGCTGCGCTGCCAGGTCGTACTGGAACACGTGCACCAGCTCGTGACCCAGCACGTGATCGTTGTCCGCGTATACCCCGGTGAACGGCATCACCACCCGGTTCCGCAGCGCGTCCGTGAAGCCTCCCGTGCCCTCACTCAGCGAGGTCGGCGTCGTGTTCGTCTGCTGGAAGTCCGGCTGATCCGCGTACAGTACGATCGGCTTCTTCTTGAACTCGTGCTGGAACGCTCCCGACAGCCGCGTATACCAACGCTCCGCCATGCGCGCCGCGTCCTGCGCCGCGGTCGCTTCCTGCGGATAGTAGTGCACCTCGAACTTCTCCGTCTCCAGCACCTGCCAGTCGAAGCGCTGGTACTGCACCTTCTGGCGCCCGAAATACTGCGCCTCCGCCGGGTGCGCCCCGGCCAGAACCGCGGCTGCCGCCACGGCCCCCGCCAGGATGACCACTCCAGTGCGGCTCTTCATCCCGACCCCCTCTCGTCCTGGAACCACCAGCTCGCGCCCGGCGCAGACTCCATTCCAGCAAGGTGGCTCCGTCTGCCGCGAAAGTACACATCTTCCGCCGGTTACGGTCCTCCTTCCCTGTAGACAACCGACCCCGCAATTTCCTCTATGGCGCGCTTGCAATTTGCAAGGGCCGACCCTACCTTCGCTGCCGGCAACGATCCACGGGCAAATGTTGCCGGCCGGCCCTGCCCTGATCCGCTCGAGAATTGGCATGGGGCGAACGCTCCGGATGCTGCGCTGGCACTACGTCGGCCGGCTGGCGC
Source organism: Gemmatimonadota bacterium (assembly GCA_012027055.1). Classification (GTDB taxonomy): domain Bacteria; phylum Gemmatimonadota; class Gemmatimonadetes; order Longimicrobiales; family RSA9; genus VEPF01. The sequence goes on from VEPF01000016.1 coordinate 2,301, forward strand.
TGGCCAGCGCGGTGTTTCTGGTCGCCTCGGCGGCCTGGACGCAGGCCACTGACGAGCAGACGCTGATCGCGGCGCTCTCGCTGGTGAGCGCCATGGTGGTGACCGCGCTGGGGCTGTGGTGGACGTTCGTGGAGCGTCGTGCGCCGAGCACCACCTTCCTCTACGCCCAATTGTCGTACGACGTGCTGCTGGTCACCGCCGTGGTGCACATCACGCACGATCCGCCGCTGCTCAGTCCCTACGCCCCGCTGTACGTGTTGTTGATCGCGGTGGCCGCGCTGCTGCTGCCCATCCGGGGCGGTCTGCTGGTGGGTGCGCTGGCGAGCGTGCTCTACCTGGGAGACGTGGTATTCGTCGCCGCGCGGGACAGCGGCACGCCTGTCGAAGTGGTGCCGGCGGCGCTGCAGGTGGTGTTGTTCATCCTGGTCGCGGTCGTGACGGCGCTGCTGGGGGATCGGCTGCGCCGCACGAACATGGCGCTGGGCGAAGCGGAGTCGGAGCTGCGGCAGCTGCGGGTGGATCTGGGAGACATGCTGGCCGCGATCGACACCGGGATGTTGACGGTCGATGGGATGGGCCGGCTGGCGCACATGAACGACGCGGCCCGGGTCCTGACGGGCCTGAACGAGAGCATGGTGGGGATGCCGGCCCTGGCGCTGCTGGACCGGGCCGCGCCTGGCCTGGGCGCGGTGGTGCGGCGCACCGCGGCGCGGCGGGAGCCGCAGCGGCGGATCGAGCTGAAGGTGCCGCACCCGGAAGGAGAGCGGATTCTGGGTTTGCGCACGACGGTGGTGGTGCGGAGTGGTCTGCCCTGGGTGACGGTGGTGCTGCAGGACATCACGGAAGTGAAGCAGCTGGAGGAGCTGCTGCGGCGGGCGGAGCGGCTGCAGGCGGTGGCCGAGTTGGGGGCATCGCTGGCGCACGAGATCCGGAACCCGCTCGCGTCCATCCGCAGCGCGGTGGAGCAGCTCGCCGGGGACCAGCTGGGCAGTCATGATCGGGCCGTGCTGGGCCGCCTGATCATGGCGGAATCGCAGCGCCTGACCCGGCTGTTGAGCGACTTCATGGAGTTCAGCCGCGTGGAGCTGCGCCGCTGGGCGTTGCTGGACCTGGACACGCTGGTGCGCGGCGCCATCGAGCTGGTCCAGCAGCACCCGGATCGTACGCCCGGGATCCTGGTCGAGTACGGCGGGGACGCGGCCGCGATCAGGGTGCATGGAGATCAGGACCTGCTGCACCGCGCCATCTTCAACCTGGTGTTGAACGCGGTCCAGCACAGCGGGCCGGATGGTCACGTCCAGGTGGTAGTCGAGCGGGTCGCCGCCGCGGATCTGCCGGCGGGCGTCGAAATCGAGCAGCCGGTGCGCCTGCGCGTGCGCGACAGCGGCCCGGGCGTACGGGAGGAAGACGTCGCGCACATCTTCGACCCCTTCTATTCGACGCGCGCCGGGGGCACGGGTCTGGGCCTGGCCCTGGTGCACCGCGCCGTCGAGGCCCATCACGGCGCGATCCTGGTCGAGTCGCACCACGGTCCGGGCGCGTGCTTTGCTCTTTACCTGCCCTCGCACTTTGCGCAGGAGGCGGAAATTGGCATCCCAGCCTGAAGCGGCCGCGGGCGCCCGCCCGCGAGTACTGGTGGTGGACGACGAGCGCTCCATCCTTGACACGGTCGAGATTCTGCTGCGTGGCCGCGGCTTCGACCCGGTGGTGTGCCAGAGCGGCCGGGAGGCGCTCGAGCGGTTTGCCGAGATCGCCCCCGACGTGGTGCTTGCCGACATCCGCATGCCCGGAGTGGACGGGCTCGCGGTGCTGGCCGGGGTGCGCCAGCTGGATCCGGAAGTACCCGTGATCCTGATGACTGCGCAGGCCTCGCTGCAGTCGGCGATGAAGGCGGTCAACGATGGCGCGTACTACTACCTGCAGAAGCCGTTCGCGAACGAGGAGCTGGTAGCGCTCTGCGGCCGGGCGGCCGACACCCGGCGGCTGGGTAGCGAGAACCGGCAGCTCAAGCGGGAGATCCGCCGGCGCACCGGCGAAGGCGTGACTCGCCCGGTGGGCAGCAATCGCGTCTTCCAGAGCGTGCTGCGCCTGGCCGAGACGGTGGCCCCCACCGACTCGACCGTCCTGATCACCGGGGAGAGCGGCACCGGCAAGGAGATCATCGCGCGCCACATCCACGAACTCTCCGAGCGCGCTGACGGGCCCTTCACGTCGATCAACTGCGGTGCGCTCCCGGAGAACCTGCTGGAAACGGAGTTGTTCGGTCACGTGCGCGGCAGTTTCACCGGCGCCGTGAAGGACAAGGACGGGCTGCTGGTCGCTGCCCGGGGCGGGACGTTCTTCATGGACGAGATCGCGGAGATGTCGCCGTCGCTCCAGGTGAAGCTGCTGCGTGCCCTGCAGGAGCGGGAAGTGGTCCCGGTCGGAGCCACGAAGGCGGTGCCGATCGATGTGCGCATCATCGCGGCCACCAACCGCGACCTGGAGCAGGAGATCCGTCGCGGCACATTCCGCAGCGATCTCTACTATCGCCTGAACGTGATCGCCCTGCACCTGCCGCCGCTCCGGGAACGGGCCGAGGATGTTGCCCCGCTCGCCGAGCACTTCCTGCGGCAGCACGCGGTGGCGGGACGGCAATTCCGGTTCAGCGCGGAAGCGTTGCGCGCCCTGCAGAGCTACGACTGGCCCGGCAACGTGCGCGAGCTGGAGAACGCCATCGAACGCGCGGCCATCCTGGCGAAGGGCGACCTGATCGGCGCCGACCAGTTGCCGGTGCGGATCGTGAAGCCGGACGCGCTGCCGCTGATCTCGGAGCGGCCCCCGGCCAACCCCACGCTGGAAATCGTCGAGCGGGCCTACATCCTCTGGGTGCTGCAGGCGGAAGGCGGCAACAAGGCGCGCGCGGCGGAGGTGCTCGGCATCGATCCATCCACGCTGTACCGCAAGCTCAGCCGTTACGGAGTGAGCGAATCATGATGCGCGCATCCCGTCCGGATCCGCACGCGCTCCGGCTCAGCGTCGTGATGCCGGTCTACAACGAGGAGCGCAGCGTGGCGGCCTCGATCCGGCGGGTATGCGCGGTCGATCTCAGCATCGAGCTGGTCTGCGTCGATGACGGTTCGCGCGACGGCACGCGGGCGGTGCTGGCAGAGCTGCATGCCGCCGGGATCATCGATCGTCTGGTGCTGCAGGACCGCAACCGCGGCAAGGGCGCGGCCGTGCGGCGGGGCATCCAGGAGGCCAGCGGCGACGTCATCGTGATCCAGGACGCCGACCTGGAGTACGATCCGCAGGATCTGCCCGGACTGCTCGAGCCGATCCTCGATGGCCGGGCGGATGCGGTATTCGGCTCGCGCTTCCTGGGTGGACCGCATCGGGTGCTCTACTTCTGGCACAGCGTCGGCAATCGCCTGCTCACCCTGGTCTCCAACATGTTCACGGATCTGAACCTCACGGACATGGAGACCTGCTACAAGATGGTGCGCGCGGACCTGCTCAAGAGCCTGCCGCTTCGGACCGACCGGTTCGGCATCGAGCCGGAGCTGACCGCCCGCCTGGCGCAGTCGCGCGCCCGCATCTACGAGGTGCCGATCGCCTACCACGGGCGTACCTACGCGGAAGGGAAGAAGATCAACTGGAAGGATGGTGTGGCCGCGTTCTGGCACATCCTGCGGGCCAACGTGCTGGGGCCGCGCGCCCCGCAATACCACGCCGTGGCAGAGGGGCGGCATGCGCCCGCAGTAGAGCCACCTGGGGGGGAGGTCGCCGCCGCCCCGGGCGAGGGAGCCCGGTGACGGTGTCGGCCGCGGTCCCGAGCGCTGCCTGCCCGTGCTGCGCGCGGTGCTGAGCGGAGTCACGGCGCGGCGCGCCCTGGGTGCCGGCCTGCTCCTGCTGGCGAGTCTGCCCGGGTATCGCCTGCTCGTAACCCCGGACACGGGTCCGGCAGGCGCGGCCACGGTGGCGGCAGCCGCGAGCTACGCCGCCGTCACCTGGAGCGGCACGCTGGTGATCCTGCTGGTCGCGGGGTTGGCGGCCCGCCTGCTCCCGGAGCGTCGTGCCACCCGGGGAGCGCACTGGCTGGAGGCCGCCCTGCTGAGGCCGCACCGGCACACGTTCGCCGGAGCCTGCGCGCTCTTCGCCGCTGCGTTCACCTGGCTGGTGAACGAGTTCGTCCTGCACGGCCAGCCGTTCCTGGTGGACGCGCTCAGCCAGCTCGTGCAGGCCCGTTACGTAGCCGCCGGCCACCTCGCCGGTCCGAGTTCTCCCTTCGCGCCCTTCTGGCACCTGCAGCAGACCATCCTGACACCGGCCGGCTGGGTGTCCCAGTATCCGCCCGCGCATGTGCTGCTGCTGGCGCTCGGCTTCCGACTCGGCGCGGTCCAGCTCGTGGGCCCGGTGCTCGTGGGCGCCACCGTGTATGTGACCGGACTGCTCGCCCACCGGCTGTTCGCCGACCGGCCCCTGGTCGCCCGCGTGGGATTGCTGCTGCTCGCCGCATCCCCATTCGTTGCCGTGCACGCCGCCGGCTACATGAACCACGTCACCGCGGCCTGCCTGTCAGTGCTTGCCCTGTGGGGCGCGACCGTGCTGATGGACGGCGGGCGCTGGCCCGGCGCCGCGGTGCTCGGCAGTGCCCTCGCCGCCCTGCTCGCCACTCGTCCCCTGACCGCGGTCGTCATGGGTGCCCTGGTCGTGGGGTGGTGGCTGGCTCGCCGGCAGGGCTGGCCGCGCCTCCGACTGGTCGCCGCAGCGCTGCTGGCCGCGCTGCCGCTGCTGCTCCTGCTCGCCTGGTACAACCGGCATTTCTTCGGCAGCCCGTTCCGGTTCGGATACACGGCGGCGCTCGGTCCCGATGGCGGCCTCGGGTTCGGGTTGGATCCCTGGGGTAACCGCTGCGGACTGCGGGCGGCCGCTGGCTACACGGCCGCGGAGCTGATTGCGCTCAACCAGTCCCTGCTCGAGAGCCCCCTGCCGGTGGTGTCCCTGGTGGCGCTGGCGCTCCAGCTGCTGCCCCGCCTCGAGCGCGGCACGCGCGTGGTGGCTGCCTGGGCGCTTTTGCCCCTGTTCGCGCACCTCGGATACTGGCATCACGGGCTGTTCATGGGCCCGCGTATGCTGAACGAGTATGCGCCGGCCTGGTGTCTGGCGTCCGCGGCCGCCGCCCTCGCTCTGCTTCGCTCCGCACCGGCCGCGCTCAGCGTCGCGCCACGTTGGTCGCCCCGCGTCTTTGCCGGCGCCGCCCTCTTGTTGGCCTGGCTGCTGGCCGTGGCGTGGGGCACGCCGGCCCGCTTGCTGGTCTATCGGGCGGAACACCCCGCTCCAGCCGCGCTGAACCCACCGGTCCCCGACTCGGCCCTGGTCTTCGTGCACGGCGCCTGGAGCGTGCGGTTGGCCATGCAGCTGGCTGGCACCGGCATGCGCCTCGATTCACTGGAGTCGCTCACGCGCCACAATTCCACCTGCACCATCCAGCGCTGGCTGGACGCCGGACGCCGGGATGTCCCGGTCAGTTTCGGGCGCGGCGCCGCGCCGGCCGGGATCAGCGAGGTGGAGATCGCACCCGGCAGCCGGCTCCGCGTCGAGGCGGCGGAATGGTGGCCGCTGGCGTGCGTACGGCAGGCGGCCTCCGACCAGGCGGGCGTGCAGGAAGCCGCGTCCTTCCTATGGCACGCGGGACTGCCCGGCCTGGGTCCGTCGCCTCCGCTGTTCGTGCGCGATCTGGGTCCGGACGCGAATCGGAAACTGATCGCGGTCCTGGACCGGCCGGCCTTCGTGCTGCGCACAGCCGCCGGCCGGATCGTGCTGGCGTCGTATGCCGAGGGCATCAGCGAGCTGTGGGACTCGCGGGGCCCGCCGGGTCGCACGATCCCGCCGCGGTCCCCCGGAGCGGAGTCGGGCTCATGACGAGGAGCCCCTGGCGGCGCGTGGTGGCCTCATGGTGGACGCTGGTGTTCCTGCTGGCGGGCACCGGCGGGCTGATCGGAACCGCCATGCTGCGCAACTCCGCCACCTTCGATGAGATCGTGATGATCGCGGCGGGCGCGCGCGGGTACCAGACCGGCGCCTGGGACCTGGCTCCGGAACACCCGCCGCTCGTCCAGTACCTCTACGGTCTGCCGGTCTGGCTGACCCGGCCCACGCTGCCGCAGGAGCGGATGGCGCCGGTGCGCGGCGACGCCATGGTGCATCGCTACAACTACGCCCGGCAGTTCTTCTGGAGCATGGGCAACGACGCCGACCGGCTGTTGTTCCTCGGCCGCCTGCCCGCGGTGCTGTGCGCGCTGGCCCTCGTGCTGCTGGTCTACGCCATCACCCGCGGGAGCTGCGGCCCGGGCGCGGCCCTGCTGGCCGCCGCGCTCGTGGCCTTCCTGCCCGACGTGCTGGCGCACGGCGGAGTGGCCTACAACGATCTCCCCCTCGCGCTCGCGTACCTGCTGGCCGTGTGGTGGCTGGATCGCCTGGTGCGCGCCCCCGACCTGGCGCGCGCCATCGCGTGCGGGGCGGCATGCGGCATCGCGCTCGGAGTCAAGAACAGCGCGGTTGCCCTGGCCCCCGTGGCCGTCGGCCTGTTGGTCGCGGAAGCCCTGGTGCGCCCCGACCGGCGTGCCTGGTTCGCACGGGTGCTCGGGTACGGCGGTATCGCCCTGCTCTGCGCCTATCTCATGCTGGTCGTCAGCTATCGCGGCGATTTCCTGCTCGACGAGTACCGCTACGGGCTGCACTTCGTGTTCGGTCAGGTGACCAGCCGGCCGTCCGTCGCCTACCTGCTCGGCCACATCAGCAGCGGCTTCTGGTACTTCTTCCCGGTTGCGTTCCTGTACAAGACGTCGGCGGCCCTGCACGTGCTCATCGTCGTGGCCGCCATCGCCATCCTGCGGCAGCGGGCGGGGTGGAGGATGCTGCAAGGCGGGCCCCTGCCGGCGCCCGCGCTGGCCCTGCTGGTCTACTTCCTCCTGCTGCTCAGCGCCCGTCAGCACATCGGATTCCGCTACGCCCTGCCGGCGCTCCCGCCGCTGGTGCTGCTCACGGCGGCCGGCGTGGCCCGGGCCTGGAGCGGGGCGACGCCCTGGCTCCGCCGCGGCATGCTGGCCGCGGGGGTGTGGGCGGTGCTGCACCCGCTCACCTTCTACCCGTACTTCCTGTCCTACATCAGCGAGTACGGACCCGGCCGGGACCGCAACTACCAGGTGCTGGTGGACTCGAGCCTCGACTGGGGGCAGGGACTGCTGGCCCTGCGCGACTGGATGCGCCGCGAACAGGTGGGGCGCATCTACCTGAGCTACTTCGGCTCGGCCGTGCCGAGGGGCTACGGCATCGACTACGTCCCGCTGCCGAGCTTCTTCCCACTGCCCGTGCTGCCGCGCGCGCCGGGCGATACCGTCGCACCGCGCTGGGCGGCGATCTCGGCGACGAACCTCACCGGCACCTACTTCGTGGGCGATCCGTTCCGTTCCTTCCGCGCGGTGACGCCGGCCGCCATTCTCGCCCGGAGCATCTACGTGTTCGACTTGAGGGAGTTGGCGCCATGAACGGGGACACCTCGCCACCCACCGAGCGCTCGTTCGCCGACTGGAACGAGGAGATGGTGCAGCGCTACGACATCGACCGGTATTACCGCGAGGCGCACCCGCTCGTGCGCTGGGTGGAGCGGCGAAGGCTGTGGGCGCTCCGCCGGCTCGCCGCCCCTCGGGCGGGCGAGCGGCTGCTGGAAGTCGGCGTCGGGGGCGGCCACGTCCTGCAGCAGTTCCCGGCGCAGCGACGCGTCGGCATTGACCTGTCCACGAGCATGCTGGCACGCACCCGCGGCCGGCTCGGCCGCGCCGTCGCGCTGGCGCGCGCCGATGCCGAGCAGGTGCCATTCCGGACCGGCGCCTTCGACGTGGTGGTATGCACCGAGGTGCTCGAGCATACGCGCGCACCCGCGCAGGTGCTTCGCGAGCTTGCGCGCCTCGCCGGGCCCGGAGGGCGGATCGTGATCTCAATCCCGAACGAGGTCATCATCGACCGCATCAAGCATCAGCTGAGTCGCATCCCGGGACTCCGCCGCTGGCTTAAGACCCTCGCGGCCGAGGACAACGAGTGGCACCTGCACCGGTTCGACTTGCGGACCTTGCGGCAGGTGGCCGCAGGCGAGGTGGAGCTCGCCGCCGTCCGCGGGATACCGTTCCGCTGGCTGCCGGTCCGTTATGCCGTCCTGGTCCGCGCAGCGCAACCGTCACCGCAGCGTTGAGGGCACAATGGCAACCGACAGCGCGAGACTGGCACCTGATCGTGAAGTCGAAACCGGCACGCCGGCCGTGCGCATCTCGGTGGTCGTGCCCGTCTACAACGAGGAAGCGAACGTGGTCGAGCTGCACGAACGCCTGCGGCGCGTGCTCTCCGAGCCGGACGTGGAGTTCATCTTCGTGGATGACGGCAGCACCGACGGGACCTTCGCGCGGCTCCGGGAGGTCGCCGCCCTGGATGCGCGCGTCCGCCTGCTCCGCTTTCGTCGCAACTACGGTCAGACCGCCGCCCTCTCGGGCGGCATCGACCACGCCCGCGGCAGCATCATCATTCCCATGGACGGCGATCTGCAGAACGCCCCGGCCGACATCCCGCGCCTGCTCGAGAAGCTCGACCAGGGCTACGACGTGGTGAGCGGCTGGCGGGTGGCGCGCCAGGATTCCTGGAATCGCCGTCTGCCCTCGGTCATCGCGAACCGGCTGGTCTCCTGGATCTCGGGCGTGCCCCTGCACGACTACGGTTGCTCGCTCAAGGTGTATCGCCGGCGGGTGCTCGAGGACGTGCGCCTGTACGGCGAGATGCACCGCTTCGTTCCAATCTACGCGGTGTGGCAGGGCGCGCGGGTGGCGGAGCTCCCGGTCACGCACCACCCGCGTACGGGAGGCCGGTCGCACTATGGGATGGAGCGTACCCTCAAGGTGGTGCTCGACCTCATCGTCGTGAAATTCCTGGCTTCCTACGTGACGAAACCCATCTACGTCTTCGGCGGGTTCGGCATCTTCTCCTTCCTGCTCTCCGCCCTGGCCTTCGTCCTGATGGTCTACTTCAAGTACTGGGGCGGCAAGACGTTCATCCAGACACCGCTGCCCCTCGTCGTGGTGCTGTTCCTCCTGGTGGGTTGCCTGAGCATGCTGCTCGGGCTGGTCGCCGAGCTCACGGTGCGCACGTACTACGAGTCGCAGGGCAAGCGGACCTATACCCTCTGGCCGCCCGCGGAGGACGCCCGATGAAGCCGGCAGCACTGGAGTACCTCGCATGCCCCGATTGCGGCGGAGACCTCGAGCTCGCGGTGACGGTCGCGGAAGACGCTGAAGTCATCACGGGCTCACTCGCTTGCCCGCCGTGCGCGCGACAGTGGCCCATTCACGGGGGCGTCCCGCGTTTCGCGGGCGACATCGCGGGCATCGAAGCGAGGACCGCGTCCGCTTTCGGTTACGAGTGGACCCGCTACGACGAGCTCGCCGCACGCTACCGGCAGCAATTCCTGGATTGGATCCGTCCACTTCAGCCGGCGGACTTCGCCGGCCGGGTGGTGCTGGAGGGCGGCTGCGGGAAGGGGCGGCACACTGCGCTGGTCGCCGAATACGGCGCCCGGGCGGTGCTCGCCATCGACCTGAGCGACGCGGTCGATGCCGCGTTCGCGAACACGCGCGCGTTCGGCACCGTGCACGTGATCCAGGCCGATCTCACCCGCCCGCCCGTCAAGCCGCTCGCGGATCTGGCGTTCTCCATCGGCGTGCTCCACCACCTGCCGGAGCCGCAAACCGGATTCGTGGCCCTGCTTTCCCGGGTGCGCCCGGCCGGCCGCATCGCGATCTGGGTGTACGGCCGCGAGGGCAACGGCTGGATCGTGCACGTCGTCACGCCCATCCGCGAGCACCTCACGTCCCGCCTGCCGCACCGGGTGCTGGACTGGCTGGCGGGCGCACTCACACTGCCGCTCTTCGCGGCCACGCGCCTGCTCTATGCCCCCACCCGCGGGCACCGCGTCGCCGGGCTGCTGCCGTACGCGCCATACCTGTCCTACATCGCCGATTTCCCGTTCCGGGAACAACGCTCGATCGTGTTCGATCACCTGGTGGCTCCGGTCGCCCACTACTTGCCGCGCACCGAGGTCGCTGCCTGGTTCGAACGCGCGGGCCTCGCCGACGTCACCGTGGCACCGCACAACGCCAACAGCTGGCGCGCGTGCGGCCGCGTGCCGGAACGGGCCAACGCCTGATGTGCGGCATCGCCGGAATGGCAGCCCCGGCCGGCGCCGTCACGAGTCCGGCGCAGCTGCAGCCGATGCTGGATTGCCTGGCGCACCGCGGGCCGGACGATCACGGCTCGTACCTCGCGGACGGCGTGGTCCTGGGCCACCGCCGGCTGGCGGTCATCGACGTCGCCGCGGGTCACCAGCCGCTCCGGGGTGCCCGCCCCGGAACCGTGCTCGTGATCAACGGGGAGATCTACAACTACCGCCAGCTGCGTCTCGAGCTGGAAAGCGCCGGGCACGTGTTCCGGACGCACTCCGACAGCGAGGTGGCGGCCCATGCCTACGACCGCTGGGGTGACGCGTTCCTGGAGCGGCTGGACGGCATGTTCGCGCTCGCCCTCTGGGACGAGCCGAACCGGCGCCTCCTCCTGGCGCGGGATCGCATGGGCGAAAAGCCGCTCTTCTACTGGGAGCGCGACGGGCTGCTGCTCTTCGCCTCGGAGCTGTCCGCGCTGCTCGCGCACCCGGCCGTCACTACCGCCCTCGACCCGGTGGCCCTGAGCCAGTACCTGGCGTTCGAGTACGTGCCCGCGCCCGGCTCGCTCATCGCGGGGGTCCGCAAGCTGGAGCCGGGCTGCGCGCTCAGCTTCGACACGCGCGGCCTGCGCCGCTGGCCCTACTGGTCGCTGGACGCCCGCCCCACCATCGACCTTCCCTATGCGGCCGCGGTCGCGCACCTGCGCGGCCTGCTCGAGGAGGCGGTGCAGGCCCGGCTCGTGAGCGATGTGCCCCTGGGCATCTTCCTTTCGGGCGGGCTGGATTCGAGTACCATCGCGGCGCTGGCGGCGCGCGCCGGCCCGATCGACACCTTCTCGATCGGGTTCGACGAAACCAGCTTCGATGAGCGTGCTCATGCCCGTGCCGTGGCCCGGCACATCGGCGCCCGGCACCACGAGCACGTGGTGCGCGGAGCCGACATGCCCGCGCTGGTGCCAGGTCTGAGTGCCTGGCTCGATGAGCCGATCGGCGATGCCTCCGTTCTGCCGACCTTCATCCTGAGCCGGTTCGCGCGGCAGCACGTCACGGTCGCCCTGGGCGGCGATGGCGGCGACGAGCTGTTCGCGGGCTATCCGATGCACCAGGCGCACCAGTTGCTCGGATTCACCGGCCGGCTGCCCGGTCCATTGGCCCGCCTGCTGCGCTGGGGCGCGGCCGCGCTCCCGGTTGCCCACCGCAATTTCACGTTCCAGTTCAAGGCAGCCACTTTCCTGCGCGGCGCCAGCGCGGCCGCGCCACTCAACCACCTGCTCTGGATGTCGTCGTTCGCTCCCGACGAACAGTCTCGCCTGCTCGCCCCGGAAGTGTTCGCGGCTGGAGGCGGTGGCAGGGCGGCGTTCGCTCCGGCCCTCGCCCACTGGGCGGGTTCCGCCGGCGCCCCGCTCCTGGCCCGCGCCACGCATCTCGATGCGCTCACCTATCTGCCGGACGACATCCTGGTCAAGGTTGATCGCGCATCCATGGCCGTGGCCCTGGAGGTGCGCGCGCCCTTCCTGGCCCGGGCCGTAGTGGAATTTGCGTTCGGATTGCCGGACTCCTTCCGAATGAAGCGGTACACGGGCAAGCGGATCCTGCGGGACGCCGTGCGCGACCTGCTGCCGCCCTTCGTCCTGAAGCGGCCCAAGAAAGGCTTCGGGATCCCGGTCGCGGCGTGGTTGAACGGCGAGTTGGGCGAACTCGTCAACGATGTGCTCGATCCGGCATCCCTGCGGGCCAGCGGGCTGTACCAGCCTGCGGCCGTGCAGCGCCTCCTGCATGAGCACCGCGCCCGAGTCGCCGACCACCGCAAGCCGCTCTGGACGTTGCTCGTCCTCGAGCTGTGGCGCCGCCAGCACCGCGTCGCCACGGTGGCGGCAAGTTCGCCGACGGCCTCTGCGTTAGCATGCTGATCTCGCTGCGGCCACAGACGGGCCCGGCCTGCCGGCCCGCGCGTGCCGGATCGCGCCGGTGCCGCCCCGCGGAGTGCCCGTGAGCGCGCCGGGGTCGGAGCCGGCGGTGACGGGAGGGGTCCCGTTGGCAGCTGGGGTGGCGGCGCGTCGTGAGCCATCGGAGTGGGTGCTGGTGCTGCTGCTGGTGGTCGCGGCGGTGCTGCCCTACCTGAACTCGCTCGCGAACGGCTACGCGCTGGATGACGTGTTCATCATCCAGCTGAACGACCGGGTGCACCGGCTGGCGGACCTGCGCGGGCTGTGGCTGACGCCGTACTGGCCGTACCTGGGCTCCGAGGCCGGCCTGTACCGGCCGCTCACGATCTTCCTGTTCGCGGTGCAGTGGGCGGTGGGCGGAGGGGCGCCGTGGCTGTTCCACTCGGTGAACG
>VEPF01000171.1:0-531 GCA_012027055.1 Gemmatimonadota bacterium
ATCAGCGACAGGCCGATCACCACGCGCACGATGCGATCGGCCGTTCCCACGTAGCACTTGACCGCCATCCTGACACCCCCCGACGAGGTTATTGGCACTTCGGTGGCTGAATAGAATAACACCCGCCCGCCGGGGCCGACACGCGGCCCCGGCCGAGCCCGGCCGCGTGCGGGGCGGCACGCCCGGCAGGCTGTCATGCCGGCCGGCCGCGGGCCTATCTTGCCGCAGTCACTCTCCGAGGAGAAGCCATGAGGACGCGCTCCGGAATTGCGCTCGTGCTGCTGCTCACGGCCGGCTGTGCCCCGGCCGCCGTCCGTCCGATCGCGCTGGTGCCCCGGCCGCGGCAGGTTATCGCCGAAAAGGGCTCGTTCCCGCTCACGACCCAGTTCCAGGTGCTGGTGCAGCCGGATTCTCCCGCCATCCGCGTGCTCGCGGAGGCGTTCGCCGCCCCGCTGCGGGAGGCCACCGGCTGGGCGGTACCCGTGCAGGCGGGCGCTCCCGGCGCGCCCCGGGCGCTGGTGATCCGGTTGG
>VEPF01000171.1:541-8465 GCA_012027055.1 Gemmatimonadota bacterium
GCTGCCGCAGGCGACGTCGTAGCCGGCGCCAACGGGAGCACCTGCGCCCGGGTCGCGCCGGGAGTCGCGCGCGGCCTGCAGACGCTCCGGCAGCTGCTGCCGCCGGCGTACGAGCGGGGCGTGCAGCGGGTGAGCGCCGAGGCCTGGGACGTGGCGCCACTGCCCGCGGTCATCAGCAAGGACTGGCAGGTCCCGGCGGTCCGGATCGAGGATGCGCCCCGCTTCAGCTACCGCGGGCTGCACCTGGACGTAAGCCGCCACTTCTTCCCGCCGTCGTTCGTCAAGCAGTACATCGACGTGCTCGCGGCGCACCGCCTGAACACGTTCCACTGGCACCTGACCGATGACCAGGGGTGGCGGATCGAGATCAAGCAGTACCCGCTGCTCACGCAGGTGGGCGGCTGCCGCAGGGAGACGGTGGTCAGGAAGAACTTCAACCCGTACATCGGCGACACCCCCGCCTACTGCGGCTTCTACACGCAGGAGGAAGTGAAGGAGATCGTGGCGTACGCGGCCGCGCGCCAGATCACGATCATCCCCGAGCTCGAGATGACGGGGCCCGCCAACGCCGCCATTGCCGCCTATCCCGAGCTGTCCTGCGAGCCGAGGCGCTACGAGGTGATCACCCGGTGGGGCGTGTTCGAGCCGGTGCTCTGCCCGAGCGAGGAGACGTTCGCTTTCCTGGAGGGCGTGCTCGACGAGGTGCTGAGCCTCTTCCCCGGCCGCTACATCCACGTGGGCGGCGATGAAGCACCCAAGAACATGTGGAAGCTGAACCCGGTCGCGCAGCAGGTGATCAGGCGGGAGGGGCTGAGGAACGAGGAGGAGCTGCAGAGCTACTTCATCAGCCGCATCGAGCGCTATCTCAGCCGCCGCGGCCGGGCCCTGATCGGCTGGGACGAGATCCTGGAGGGCGGCCTGCCGCCCGCCGCTACGGTGATGAGCTGGCGGGGGACCGCGGGTGGGATCGCGGCGGCGAAGGCGGGGCACGACGTCGTCATGACGCCGACCTCGAACTTCTACCTGGACTACTACCAGAGCGATCCGGCCACCGAGCCGTTCGGGATCGGCGGCCTCCTGCCGCTCGAGAAGGTCTACTCGTACGAGCCGATACCGGCCGAACTCACGCCCGCGGAAGGGAAGCACATCCTGGGCGCGCAGGGCAACGTCTGGACCGAGTACATCGCGACCGGCGCGCACGCGCTCTACATGGCGTGGCCGCGCGCTGCGGCCGTGGCCGAGCTGACCTGGACGCCAAAGGAGCAGAAGGATTACGCGGACTTCCTGCGGCGCATGGGCGAGGACTTCCGGCGCATGGACATGCTCGGGATCACCTACCGGATCCCGGATGTGGAGGGGCTGCCGAAGGCGGTGGCCGCGGGCACGACGTCGCTCCGGCTGGAGCTGCGCAGTCCGCACCCGGACGCGGCCATCCACTACACGCTGGATGGCAGCGAGCCGCAGGCCACCTCGGCCCGGGCGAAAGGCGCCTTCACGGTCCGGATACCGCCGCAGGGCCTGGTGGTGCGCGTGCGCTCCATCCTGCCGGACGGGCGCATGAGCGGGGTCCAGGAGCTGAAGCTGGGCAGCTGAGTCGCGCGCGCGGGGCCGCCGGCTCGGGCGGCCCCGTTCAGCCCGCGCACCCGCCCATCACTCGCCGGCCGTGCAGAGCAGGCTGTTGCTGAGCCGCACGGCCGGGCCGGAGCGCACTGCGAAGCCAGCGGCCAGCGCGCGCTCGCGCGTGGCTGCGAGCGCCGCGTCGCTGACGTGCAGCTTCGGCGCGACGACCAGCAGCCGGCCGCCGGGCCCGAGCGCCGCCCTCACCTCTGCCAGCAGTCCCGCCTGGTCGCGCACTTCGTGCACCATCCAGAACGCGAGCGCGAAGTCGAGCGGGCCGGCGAGCCCCAGCCGGTCGGGCGCGCAGACGCGGAACGTGACACGCTCCGCCAGCCGGCGCCGCTCCGCGCGGCGCCGGGCGCGCGCGATCATCTGCGGCTGCACGTCAATGGCCAGCACGCGGCCCCGCTCTCCCACCAGGCGGGCGAGGCCGATGGTGAAGTAGCCCAGGCCGCAGCCGATGTCGGCCACCGTTTCGCCGGGCTGCACCAGCCCGGCACAGATCCTGGCCGGGTCGTGCACCAGGCGGCGGAGCGGATTGTCGAAGCTGTAGCCGAGCCACCACGGACAGCAGTGCGGCTCACCCGGTGCGTGCGCGTGCGGCATGGTCGTCGCTGGGGTTCAGGGAGTCGGCCGGGCGGCGTGCCAGAGCCGCTTGAGCAGTTGGATCTGCCCGGCGTGATACGCGTCGTGCTGGGCGATGCCCAGGATCAGCTCGCCCAGCGTCCACCGCTTCCCGCCCGGCAGGATCTCGGTGTAGCGCTTGCTGGGGATGCCCGCGATGGCATCCAGCAGCTGCTCGTGCTCGCTGCGCAGCAAGGCGACGTCCGCCTGCCACGCGCGCGCGCTCGCCACGTCCGGGACCCGCGGCCAGTCCGCGGGATGGCGCGGGAAGCGCGGACCCTCGCCACCCTCCAGGCGCCGGCGGATGGCGTGGTTCCAGTAGGCGACGTGCAGGGTCAGCTGCCAGATGCTCTTGCGCCCGGGAAACGGCACCCAGGCCGCCTGCGCGGCGCTCACCCCGCGCACCGCGCCCACGGGCGTGGGGCCGCCGTGCCAGCCCTGGCCCCGGCGGGGTTGCACGTTCTCCAGCAGCAGCTGTGCTATGTAGTCGCTCATGAGCCTGCCTCCTGCCGGTCCGCCTCCAGGGCGCGACCCTGCAGCCGGGCCGCGTAGCGGCGCACGAACCAGTCGGCCAGCAGCGGTCGGTACTCGCGCTGGACGGCGAGCGGCAGCCGGAAGAAATCGCCCGTGAGACTGCCCCGGCAGCGCGGCGCGCCGCAGTGGCAGGGCCAGGCCGTGCCGCCCGTGATGTTGATGTGGTAGTCGCAGGTGATCTCGGCGCCGGCCGGGATGTCACGCCGGGCCGTGAGCCAGCTCTGCTCCGCCTCGTAGACCACGTACGCGTTCGGGTCGCAGCTGTGGTTGAGATGGCGGTCCGGGAACCCGATCAGCACCACGCGGCCGTCGGGGTAGTCGCAGTGGTCCCAGCGCTCGCCGGCTTCCGGCCGGAGCGGTCGCTCGGGCGTGACTTCGCGGACCACGTTGACGCACCGGATGCGTTCGCCCGCGCGGAAATCCCGGCGGGCGAAGAGGCCGAGTCCCTCGATGGACGATGGCCGGACCTCGACGTTCCCGGCCGCACGGGTCGTTGCGGCTGCGAGTGGCATCCGGGTGATCCTCCTCGACAGGCGTGGAACCACTGTCAGCACCCGAGCGGGCATTGGGCGCAGCCAGGCCACGTGCTGCTACCAGACGTGCGGCACCAGCCGATACCGGGTGCGTTCCAGGTATGCGCGGTACCCCGGCAGCTGCTCCGCCAGGAAGCGCTCCTCGCCCCGGATCCTGGCCACCAGCACCAGCACCAGGGGCAGCACCGGCAGCAGCGCCCACCAGGAGCCCAGCGCCACCGGTGCGGCGCCGAAGATGAGCAGGATGGCCGCGTACATCGGGTGCCGGACCACCGCGTACGGACCGTTGGTGACCGGCTGCTGTCCCTGCGCCACCTCGATCACGCGCGAGGCGTAGCTGTTGGCGCGCAGGACCTGCAGGAAGAGTGCGTAGCCGAACAGAATCACCAGGTCCGCGGCGATCACCACCGCGGGCGCGACGTGGGACCACGCGAAGCGCCGGTCCAGCCCCGCCAGCACGAATGCCAGGAAGTAGCACAGCGAGCCCATCCTGATCACCAGCCCCTGCTCCGGGTCCTGCTCTCCCGCCTTCAGCCGTCTGGCCAGCAGCGCGGGATCGCGGATGAGCAGGTAGATGAGCACCACGCTCATCGGCACCAGAAGTGCCGCCAGGAAGCCCCAGGCCTCCCAGTAGCGGAGCGTCCCGGCGGGCACCAGCAACAGGGCCATCAGCGCCCCCAGCCCAACGGCCAGGCGCCGCAGTGCCAGCCCGATGAGGCCCAGCCTGGAAAGCTCCGGCCCTTCAGCCATCTCTGTGCTCCGGTCGGTGCACGGGCACCCGGCCCGTGCGGTGTCGCCCCGCTAGGCCAGCCACTTCCCGGCGAAGAACCCGGCCGTGCTGACCGCGGCCGTCAGCACCATGCCCCACAGCAGGTCCACCACGGTCACGATCAGCGGCCACTGCTTCACGGTGGCCAGGTTCGTCAGGTCGTAGGTGGCGTAGGTCACCAGCCCGAAGAACGCGCCGTAGAGCAGGGTGGTCCGCAGCGAATCCGCTTTCAGTCCCGGCAGGACCACGAACACCAGGATGCCGGCGATGAAGAGGAGGTAGAAGAGCAGCGCGGCCACCCAGTTCACGTTCGGCGACAGCAGGAAGCCCAGGTGCTGCCGGTAGAAGGAACGGGCCACCAGCCCGAGCCAGAGCATGTCGATCGCGAAGAACGCGACCAGGGTCGCGCCGTACAGCTTCAGGTAGTGGCCCACGGTGTCTCCGGGGTGCAGGGTCGGCAGGGTCCGGCGGCCCCCGGCGGGCCCCGGCGGTTCACTCTGGGCCGGCTCGCAGCGCCTCGCGTCATCACAGCCCCCGCGGCGGCAGCCGCCAGGCTCCCTGCAGGCGCTCGTACGTGCCTGCCGGCAGCTGCAGCAGGACCGGGTGCGCGCGCGGATCCAGCCAGGCGACCAGGTCCGTGAGCTCGTCCAGGTCGAGCGCGGTGCAGCCGGCCGTGGTCGAGCGTGCGCCGGCCCAGACGTGCAGGAAGATGCACGAGCCGCGCGCCTTGACGGCCGGGGTGTTGTAGCCCGTGACGACGCCCAGCTGGTACTGCTGGATCTGGCGCATGCGCTCGGCGCTCCGCCAGTCCACGCGCGGCACGGCGTCCCGCTCGACCACGCGGTTGTACTGGGCGGACGCCGTGTCATCCACGCATTCGGTGCCGCCCCCGAGCGGCAGGTACGGCAGCGCCAGCCACGCCATCGAAACGGCCGGCAGGAACCCGACCGCCGTGTCCAGGGTGAGCACGCCGGCCGGCGAGCGGCCATCCCCTTCCCGCTTGCGCGGCTCGCCCTTCGCCGCCAGCCCCTCGAAGTCCACGCCCCACGCCAGCCCGCGACGGCCGATCACCACCGGGACCGTGCCGCCCTCGGCTTGCCAGGGCGCATCCGGATCGGCGCGCACGAAGTGCTGCAGCTCGCCGGCGGTGGCATCCCACCCGGGCGTGGTGACGACCACGAGCTGGGTGGCGGCCGCGAGCCGGGACGGGACGGTCGCGGGCGCGGGGGCCGCCCGCGGCGCACATGCCGCGGCCCAGGCGGTCGTGGCGAGCAGCAGCGGCAGTTTGCCGGTCATGGTCCGAATCTACCGGTGGTCCACGCAGCGGGAAATCATCACAGCCGGGTCACGGAGGCCGCGATCAGCCACTGGGCGCAGAAGTAGGTGGCGAGCACCAGCAGCTGCCGCCGCTTCCAGCCGGCCTCGAAGCGGTCCAGGGCCAGCACCGTGTCCGAGACCACGAACAGGAGCGCGCCCGCGAGCGCCAACCACGGGCGAACACCGGTAGCATTCACCACCAGCTGCCCCGCCGCCGCGGCCATCACCACCAGCACCGCCGTGTAGCCGGCCACCGGTCCGCGGTACTTCCCCAGCCGCGGCCAGAGCCGGGGCAGCACCCACGCCATGTAGACCGCGCCTGCGACGCCCGCGAGCGGCGCGCGCGGCACACCCGCGACGGACACGAACGCGCCGATGTAGCAGAGGTGAGCCAGCAGGAAGCTGACCAGGCCGCGCAGGAAGTAGTTGCGCGGCAGCATCAGGAAGATGTCGCCCACGAGCGAGCATGCCAGGCCCGCCAGCACGGCGGCCTGGTAGCCGGACGAGACGGGTTCGGGCGCCCAGTACGCCAGCAGGGCCGCGCCCGCCACGGTGAGCGGTTTCAGGACGTAGGCGGGACCGGCCGCATGGCGCTGCTCCGCGCGCAACTGGAGCAGCGCGAGCAACGGCACCAGGATCAGCGCGGCTGCCCACATTGGCCCCTCCACCCTGCACCGGGCGCGGGTCAGGCGGCCGGCCAGGCTCCCAGCAAGCGGCGCACGGCCACCAGGTCCGCCAGGTGGTAGGCGTTGTGGTCCGCCGCCAGCAGCAACTCGCGCAGATAGGTCTGCCCCGTGCCGTGCGGGATCGGGGCGAACAGGTCCAGCTCCGGGTCTCGGGCCAGCCGCTCCAGCTCGGCCCGATCCCGGAGGAACGCGGCGACGCTCTCGTCCCACGCCTCGTCACTGGGCGGCGTGCTCCCGGCTGGCCAGTATCCGGCGGGCCACTCCCGTTCCTGGTAGTCCGCATTGCGACTGAAATCCAGGATGTCCGCTTGCGCGAGACGCAGGTGCTCCAGCAACTGCCAGGCCGAATACGGCAGCCCCGGCGGCTGCACACCCCGCAGCGCCGCCGGCAGCCCGGCCACGGCAGCCTCGAAGGAGACGTGCGCATCGCGCCAGGCCAGCAGGTTCGTCAGGTGCGCGCGCAGCGATTCGTCGTTCATGACAGCCACCTGCTGAAGGTGTCTTCCCCAGGGCGCCGCGCGACGCCGGTCGCCGCGCCCCGACCCCCTCGAGGGCGGGCGCGGCGGCCGGCCGGCGGCCGGCTCAGAACTCTTCCAGGGTCTTCTTGATCTTCTTGGGATCGTCACCGATCACCGCGATCTCCACCAGGTCCTCCGCCGCGCCGGTGGTGTAGATCGCCTCGAGGTTGATGCCCTGCTCGCCCAGCCGGCTCGTGACGCTGGCCAGCACGCCGGCCTTGTTCTCCAGCAGTACCGTGTGCACCTCGCTCTCCACGAACTTGATGCCGGCCGCCTCGAGCGCACCGCGCGCCGCCACGATCTCGTCGGGCAGGACGCGCGCCACCGCCACACCGTTGATGGACATCGCGGCGATGGCCTTGACGTTCACGCCCCGCCGGGAGAGCGCCTGGGCCACGCGGGCCAGGTCACCGGGGTTGTTGTTGAGCTGGACGGTGAGGTCCTTCATCACGTGCCTCCATCAGTGAAAAGGTTCACGCTACGGGCTGCTCGGGTGGTCGCCTGCCGATCATGGTCCGCATCATCAGGGCATCCCGACAGGTCTCGACCACGGTCGCGCGGAAGGGCGGCAGGCCGGCGCGGTATGTGAACCTGCCGGATCGGGGGCGCGGAGCCGGTCGGGAAGCGCGCTGTCCAGCCATGATGCGGACCGCCCCGGGCTGCCCGCAAGCAAGGCAGGTGGCGCGGGCTCCGCGCCAGGACCCCGGGAAGCGCGAGGCCCCTCCGGGCGAATCGCCCGGAGGGGCCTGCTGTTACCCCGTCCACGGGGCCGGCCGGCCCCGCGGCGGGAATGCGGCTAGAACCGGAAGTTGAGCTGCGCGTACACCATGTTGGCGGTGTAGGCGCCGTTGTCCGGCTTCATGACGAAGATCAGGCTGGCCGGCATGAGCGACGCGTTGCTGTTGAAGGCATCGCGGAACTCGTAGTTCTCATAGCCATAACCGGTCGAGAGCGTCCACTGCCTGGTGAGCGCATAGTCGAACTGTGCCCACACCGTGGTGAGCTCGGTGTCATCCCAGTCGAGGATGTCCGCCGCGCCACCCTGGCCGGTCGGAATGAGCGTGGTGCGACCGGGCGTGTAGAACGAACCGGCCTCCCGGGCCGTGATGTCCATCAGGCCGTCCAGCTTCTGCCGCGAGGCGTTGAGCAGGACCGTGGCCTTGTTCGGGACGATCTGGAGCATCCCGTTCGCGCCGAACGTACCGGTCTTGTTGCTGGCCGCGTAGTTGAGCAGGTTGTTCAGGGTCGTGGCGCCGGACGTGGTGGTCGACCACTGGTTCGTGTGGGCATCCTTCTCGTACGTGTAGTACGCACCCACCGAGCCCC